>JBKJYG010000412.1:0-8754 GCA_046715905.1 Hyphomicrobiaceae bacterium
GCTGGACTTGCAGCCCTGGCGGCGGGAGCGGGGGCTGGAGCTGGGCTTGCGGCCCTGGCGGCGGGCGCGGCGGCTGGAGCCCTGGCGGCTGCTGCGGGCGCCGGAGCGGAGCGTGCAGGCGCTGGCGCCGCAGCGGGAGCTGGAGCTGCCTTGGCGGGCGCCGGTTTCGCTGCAGGTGCAGTCGTCGTTTTGCTCTCTTCGGCAGCATCGGCTTGGAAGCCACTCAAGACGAGGGCTGTCGTTCCGATCGCCGCCAGCAAATGAATCTTCATTGTGCATCTCCGATAAAGTTGCTTGGGTTAATAAGACAAAGCTCACGGAGCGGCAGACTTCGAGTTCAAGCGGAAAGTAGCGGCGGGCGCGAAGTTTCTGGCGATTGTGATCGAAATGCCGCGCTTTGGTACGGTTCAGCAGCGCGCGCGGCCACCGCACGGCGCATCAGGGCGTAGGCCGAAACTTCGGAGATCAGGCGTTCGAGGCCCGCTGGCACGTGTGCTGTGCCCGTGACGCCGAACACGTTGCGCGTAATGATCGTGCACCACGGCACCGTCGACTGGTTGATGGCGGCCATGGCGCGCACACCCAGCGGGCGGCTCAAGCAGGCCAGCTTTGCACGCCAGCAGGCTGTCCGCTAAAAGCCCCAAGGGCCACCCACCGCGCACCTTCAAACTCTACGGAGCCGTAACCCATGACCGCCATTCTCGACATCATCGGACGCGAGATCCTCGATTCACGCGGCAACCCGACGGTCGAGGTCGATGTCATCCTGGAGGATGGGTCGATGGGCCGGGCGGCGGTGCCCTCGGGCGCCTCGACGGGTGCTCACGAAGCGGTCGAGCTTCGCGATGGCGATAAAGCCCGATATCACGGTCGAGGGGTGCTCAAAGCCGTCGAGGCGGTCAATGGTGAGATCAGTGACACCTTGCGCGGCATGGAGGCGGAGGATCAGCGGCGCATCGACCAGGCGCTCCGCACGCTCGACGGCACGCAGAACAAGAGCCGCCTCGGCGCCAACGCCATCCTCGGCGCGTCGCTGGCGACCGCCAAGGCTGCGGCCGAGGCGCGTGGCCTGTCGCTCTATCGATATGTCGGCGGCGCATCGGCCCATGTTCTGCCCGTGCCCATGATGAACATCATCAATGGCGGGGCCCACGCCGACAACCCCATCGATATCCAGGAGTTCATGATCATGCCGGTTGGTGCGGCGAGCTGCGCCGAGGGTATCCGCGTCGGTGCGGAGATCTTTCAGACCCTGAAAAAGGGATTGGCGGATGCCGGGCACGCCACCAATGTCGGCGACGAGGGTGGTTTCGCGCCCAACCTCAAGAGCGCCGACGAGGCGCTCGGCTTCATCATGACCTCGATCGAAAAGGCCGGCTATCACCCGGGCCAAGATGTCATGCTGGCGCTGGACTGCGCTGCGACGGAATTCTTCAAAGACGGCACCTACGCCATGGAGGGCGAGCGCAAGTCGCTCGATTCGGCCGGCATGGCCCGGTATCTGGCGGACCTCGTCGGGCGCTACCCGGTGGTCTCGATCGAGGACGGCATGGCGGAGGACGACTGGGAGGGGTGGAAGATCTTGACCGACCTGGTCGGCAACCGGTGCCAACTGGTCGGCGACGACCTGTTTGTCACCAACACGGAACGCCTGGCGCGCGGCATCAAGACCGGCACGGCAAATTCGATCCTCGTCAAGGTCAATCAGATCGGATCGCTCACCGAAACGCTCGAGGCCGTCGATATGGCACATCGGGCGCGCTACACCGCCGTCATGTCGCATCGGTCGGGAGAGACGGAAGACGCAACCATCGCCGATCTCGCGGTGGCGACCAATTGCGGACAGATCAAGACCGGGTCGCTGTCACGCTCCGACCGGCTTGCCAAGTATAATCAGCTGATCCGGATCGAGGAGGAGTTGGGCGACATGGCGCGCTACGCAGGCCGATCGATTCTGCGGACGGCCTGACACCAGCTTTTGGTCGGTCTTGGGTCACCGGCTGCTTTACCGTCGTTTAACGCTCCCCGCTTAAGGTCGGCCTGTCCTGGTCTCGCGTGGATCCCTGTGTTGCGTTCTCTCAAAACCGATGGCTTCAAGGTCCCGAGGCGGCGCAGTCCTGTGTTGCTTGTGTGCCTGTGTCTCACGACCTACTTCGCATACCACGCTGTCCAAGGCCGGCACGGTCTCGACGCACGCTCCAAGCTCCTGGTTCGCTCCGCGACCCTCGAGCGGGAATTGAGCGCGCTCGGGTCCGTGCAGGCGCGGCTGGAGCGTGAAATCGCCCTCCTGTCCGAAGCCGACCCCGATCCTGATCTCGTCGATGAATTGTCGCGAGCCATGTTGGGTTTTGCCCGTCCGGGGGACCGGCTTCTCATGCGTATTTCTCGTACAACCCAAAGGCGCTAGAACGCGGTCACCCATGCCCTCAAGGCCGGGCGAGCTTCAGCGCGCTCGTCACCGAAATCGCGCCAAGACGGTTCTTTCGCCTGGAACCGCCAAAAAGGCTCGTGTAGCGTCGATCCGAGTTCGCCCGGTCCGGGCATGAGCTTGGCGGGCCGCCCGGCACGGGTCGCCCCGATCATCTGACATATCGAGGAGGCTCCATGGCTCAATCGAGGGCTGAAGCCAGCGGCTCGCCGCCTGCCGCCGCGACGACGCAGCCGGTCCCGGATTTGACACGCGAACAAGAGCTCACCGCCTATCGCGAGATGCTCCTGATCCGACGGTTCGAGGAGCGGGCGGGCCAGCTCTACGGAATGGGGTTCATCGGCGGGTTCTGTCACCTGTACATCGGACAGGAAGCCGTCGTCGTGGGCCTGCAGATGGTTGCGAGACCAGGCGATCAGGTTATTACAACCTATCGAGACCACGGCCACATGCTGGCCACGGGCATGGATCCGAAAGGCGTGATGGCCGAGCTGACGGGCCGGCGCAGCGGCTATTCTCGCGGCAAGGGCGGGTCGATGCACATGTTCTCGAAAGAAAAGAATTTTTTCGGAGGACACGGCATCGTCGGCGCCTCGGTGCCGCTTGGCGCTGGCCTGGCCTTCGCCAACAAGTACCGGGGCAATGAGAACGTCGCTTGGTGCTATTTCGGTGATGGGGCTGCCAATCAGGGGCAAGTCTACGAAGCCTTCAACATGGCCCAGCTGTGGTTGCTTCCCATCGTGTTCGTGATCGAGAACAACCGGTACGCCATGGGCACCTCGGTCGAGCGCGCCACCGCGACGGTGAAACTTGCCGATCGCGGGTTGTCGTTCGGCATCCCGGGCCTCCAGGTCGATGGCATGGATGTACGGGCCTGCAAGGCCGCCGGCGACACCGCAGCCCAGCATGCGCGGTCCGGACACGGACCCTACATCCTGGAGATGATGACCTATCGCTATCGGGGACACTCGATGTCCGATCCGGCCAAGTATCGGACTCGCGAGGAGGTCGAGCGGGTGCGCGAGGAACGCGATCCGATCGGACGGGTGCGCAAACGGCTGCTCGAAGCGGGGCAGGTGAGCGAGGACGAATTCAAAGGCATCGATCAGCAGATCCGGGCCACCGTCGTGGAGGCGGCCGAATTTGCCCAGGCGGAGCCCGAGCCCGATGCCTCGGAACTTTGGACGGACGTGCTGGTCGACGCGTGACGACCTTCGAATGATCGTGGATGATGCTGCTACGGTCCGACCACCAGCAGCGTCGGCAGACTGACAACAACGAGCCCTCAATGCCCATACAAATTCTGATGCCTGCGCTGTCACCGACGATGGAGGAGGGCAAGCTCGCCAAATGGCTGGTGGAAAAGGGCGCCCGCATCAAGCCCGGCGACATTATTGCCGAGATCGAGACCGATAAGGCGACCATGGAAGTCGAAGCGGTCGACGACGGGATTTTATCCGAGATCCTGGTCGAGGCCGGGACCGACAAAGTCAAGGTCAACACGCCGATCGCAACGGTGCAGGCCGAAGGTGAAAGCGGTGCCGCCGAGCCCGCCAAATCTGCACCGGACCGGCGCTCGGCCACGGCGTCGAAGGGCAATGGCAGAACCGCCGAGGCAGCCCGTCGGGACGGGCCAGAGCCACCGGTTCCGACAAATGGCCCCGTCCCTGCGCGCGAGGATCCAGGCCACGTTGCCGCACCCGAAGCGCAGCAGGCAGGGGCCGAGCTCGTCGACAGTGGAATTTTGCCCGGTGTCGAGACCCGCACGCAGACGATGCGCGAGGCGTTGCGGGACGCCATGGCCGAAGAGATGCGCCGCGACCCGGACGTGTTTCTGATGGGTGAGGAGGTGGCGCAGTATCAGGGGGCCTACAAGGTCAGCCAGGGACTGCTTGAGGAATTCGGCGCCAGGAGGGTGATCGATACGCCCATTACCGAGCAAGGCTTTGCTGGCGTTGGCGTCGGCGCCGCGATGGCCGGACTGAAGCCAATCGTCGAGTTCATGACCTGGAATTTCGCCATGCAGGCGATAGATCAGATCATCAACTCGGCCGCTAAGACGCTGTATATGTCCGGCGGCCAAATGGGCAGTCCGATCGTGTTTCGCGGACCCAACGGGGCAGCGGCCAGGGTCGCGGCTCAGCACAGCCAATGCTATTCGGCCTGGTATGCGCATATTCCGGGGCTGAAGGTTGTCGCTCCGTCGACGCCGGCCGACGCCAAGGGACTGCTGAAAAGTGCCATCCGTGACCCTAATCCCGTGCTCGTGCTCGAGAACGAAATTCTTTATGGCACCAGCGGTCCCGTGCCGAAATCAGACGAGTGGCTGGTGCCCATCGGAAAAGCCCGGATCGCCAGGAAAGGCCAGCATTGCACCGTGGTTTCGTTCGCGCGAGGCATGCAGTACGCCCTTGCCGCGGCCGAGACGCTGGCCGGGGAGGGGATCGACGTCGAGGTGATCGATTTGCGGTCGCTGCGGCCGATCGATTGGGACACGATCTTGGGATCGATCCGCAAAACCAATCGGCTGGTCACGGTCGAAGAAGCTTGGCCCGTATGCTCGCTGGGCTCGGAAATTTGCGCCCAGGCCGCCATCCAGGCTTTCGACTATCTCGACGCCCCACCCATCAAGATTTCGGGCGCTGACGTTCCGATGCCGTACGCGGCTAACCTGGAGAAGCTCGCGCTGCCTAACGCCGAGCACGTTGTCGCGGCCGTGAGGAGCGTTTGCTACATTTCAAGTTGAACCACGGTGAGGATGCTCACGCCATGGCTGAGACCGTTCAAAGCCGGCCGGTTACGCCTGAGGAGGCGATGTCCCGCTTGATCGCCCATGGCCCGACGAAGCCAGAGACGGCCCGTCGCCGCGCCGCCGCCGTCGGGAGGGTTGAGCGGCCATGCGGCGTGTGACGGTTCGACAATCGGGTGACACGGGTACCATCGAAATCCGCTCGGGCGAGAAGGTGCTGGGCGTCGTCACGGGTTTGGCGACCCAGGCTGACGATCGGATGGGGGGGTCGTTCAACCATCGACCGGCCTACGCCGATTATGCGGCGCTGTTTCATGAGCTTGAGCGCGCGTTGGCAGCCCCGGCCGCGGCCGCCGAGGTGCTCGCGCGGCGCGACGCCCTGGAAGCCGCGAAGATCGAGGTTTGGCATGTCGTGCACGAGATGCGGATCGATACGGCGGGCAGCCTCGCCATTGTCGCCGGTAAGGTCACCTTTCAACCCAATGGAGCCTTCCTGATGATGCGCACGGGGGGCCTTTGATGCCAGGCTCGCACTGCTACCGGGGCTCCTGCCATTGCGGTGCGATCACCGTCACGCTTGCGTTCTCGCGCCCGGCTGGGGAGATCCAAGCGCGCTCATGCCAGTGCGGCTTCTGTACGCGGCATGGCGCCGTCACCCTATCCGAGCCTTCCGGCCAGGCCATTTTCGAGATGCGGGCGGGGCAAGTCTCGACCTATCGGTTTGCCACGGGATCCGCGACGAGCCTCGTCTGCGCTGCCTGCGGCGTGTACGCTGGCGCTTACCTGCAGCAGGGCGGTGCGACCTGGTCGATCGCCAATGCGCGGGGGCTCGCCATCCCCGAATTCAAGGACCGTATCGGAGAGCCTATGGTGTATGATCATGAGACGGTGGCCGAGCGTGTGGCGCGGCGGCGCCAGCGTTGGACGCCGACCGAGATCTGTTTCAAAGTTTGAACCCTCAACCGCACCTGCCGGAACCCTGATGCCGATCGAAATCCTGATGCCCGCGCTCTCTCCCACCATGGAGGAGGGCAAGCTTGCCAAATGGCTCGTGAAAGAGGGCCAGAAGGTGCATGCCGGCGACGTTATCGCTGAAATCGAAACCGATAAGGCGACGATGGAGGTTGAAGCCGTCGACGAGGGCACCCTTGGCCGCATCCTGGTGGAAGCGGGGACCGAGAAAGTGAAGGTCAACACACCGATCGCAACGCTGCTGGGCGAAGGTGAAAGCGCGAGCGCGCAAAAGGCGCCCGCAAGGCCAGCGGCATCACCGTCATCGGCACGGTCCATGGACCCCGCTGAGCCGGCTCAGCCCCGGGGCAAGCCGGCGGCCCCACAGCACACCGCATCCGCCAGGAGCGCTGATCAGACCGCCCAACGCGTCATTGCTCCAAATGTCGGGAACCAAACAGCCCAGCCGGGGGCCGGCCGTCTCTTTGCGTCCCCCCTGGCGCGCCGGTTGGCCAAGGAGGCGGCGCTCGACCTCGCGAGCATCGGGGGTACCGGCCCGCACGGCCGCATCATTGAGCGCGATGTCAGGCAGGCGCAAAAGGCCGGAGCGCCGGGCAAGCAAAGGGAAGATGGCGCGGCGGCCGCTTTGAGCATGCAGGCGCTCGCGCGCTCGACACAAGGCTCGGGTGGCCCTCCGGCGGGTCCCCCAGCAACGGCCACGACGGCCGTGATGCCAATCCCTGACGATAAGATCATGGCGCTCTACGACAAAGGCTCCTACGAGGTCGTCCCGCACGACGGCATGCGCCGCGTCATCGCGCAGCGGCTGACGCAATCCAAGCAGACGATCCCGCATTTCTATCTGTCGGTCGATTGTCATCTCGATGTTCTTCTCGCCGCGCGTGAGCGGATCAACGGCAATGCGCCCAAGGAGGGACCGCGCGCCTACAAGCTGTCGGTCAATGATTTCGTCATCAAGGCGCTCGCGCTGGCGCTGCAACGGGTGCCTGCTGCCAATGCAACTTGGACCGAAGCTGGGATGCTGCGCCACCGCCACTCCGATGTCGGGGTCGCCGTGGCCGTACAGGGTGGTCTCTTCACGCCTGTCATCCGCGATGCCGAACTCAAAACCTTGGGCGAGATTTCCAACGAGATGAAGGATTTGGCGGAACGCGCGCGCAAGCGCCGGCTTGCCCCTCACGAGTATCAGGGCGGCACCACGTCGATTTCCAACCTCGGCATGTTCGGCATCAAAAACTTCGATGCCGTGATCAATCCGCCGCACGCCACCATCTTGGCCGTGGGCGCCGGCGAGAAGCGGCCCGTCGTTGTGGGCGATAAGCTCGAGATTGCAACGATCATGAGTTGCACGCTCTCGTGCGACCACCGGGTGGTCGACGGCACGTTGGGTGCCGAATTGATCAACGCCTTTCGGCTGCTGATCGAAGATCCCGTGCGGATGCTTGTCTAGCGATCGCGAGCCAAACTTCGTCAGGCACGTTGGGACGGCCTCGTAGATCGGTGGGACGGCCGGCGTCTCGCCCCCGCATGTGCCTTCGTAGCAACTGCGACACACATTCGACCCGCCCGGGATAGCGCCCAACATTCGATTGGGGCTAACTCTGGCTCGGGACTTGTCGCTTGGGAGGGGTGGGCCTAAGCGGAATTTGATCGAGGCGGACTGTTTGAGTCTCCTCGGCAACCGGTCCAGGATTTTGAGGGGGTACTCGCCATGTTTTTACTGCGCGCGACGATCGCGTTGCTAACTGCGGGGGCAGCTCTGGGGATGAGCGGCTGCTCCGGTGACTCAGTTCTCGGCTCTTCCTTCGGTGGTCCGGGGACCACAGCCTCGATACCCGAGAAGCCAAAGGCAAATCCGCAGTGTGTCACGCTAGCGGCCCAGATCGAAGGCTTGCGGCGGGAGGGCGTTGCGGAACGCGTTGAGCAAGCCGCGAAGGGCAAGGGCGAAACGGTAAGCATGAAGCGCGCCTCGCTGGCCAAAGTTGCCGAATTGAACGCGCTCAACACCGAGTTCCAGAACAAGTGCTCGACCTTTGAGCGCCCGGCGGGAATGGATGCGTCCGCGCCCGTCAAGCCTGTCCCGGCGCAGGCCGCGGCAGCGTCGCCGAAGGTGAAGTCGGCCTCGGCCACGAAACCCCAGACGGCTCAGGCGAGCGCCAAAGCTCAGCCCGAAAAAACAGAGTAGCGCAGCATTTCGAGTTTGGGCGACCCGGCTTTGCGTTTGTACCGCATGGGCTGGGCGTGACGGAGAGTTGGCCTGCGGCGGAGGTCTTAGGCGGGTATGCAGGAGAACGATGTGTCGAATGTAATGCGGAAACTGACAAACCTCATGGGGGTTGCGGCCGTTCTCGGTCTCGCCGGGTGTGCGGCGCAGGGCGCTGCGGGTGGAGATCCTGGTGCGCGGCCGCTGCCTCCCGGTTCAAGCTGCCAATCGTTGCGGGGTGAGTTGAACAAGCTTGATTCGCGTGGCGTTCCCAACAAAGTCGAAGCCTCGACGGCTGGTAAAAGGATGTCGCCAGCCGTTCAGGCTGATGTCGACCGGTATAATCAGTTGTTGAATTACTACCTTGGTGGCCGTTGCCACGTCTGAGGCATTGGTGAGCCG
>JBKJYG010000413.1:0-4048 GCA_046715905.1 Hyphomicrobiaceae bacterium
GCACCCCGTGGTAGCCCTTATCGAGCGTAACGGTCGCCTCAAGGCACGGCACGTCCCGAACGTCGATTCCAACAACATTCGTGATGTGCTCAAGGGCGTCGATCGAAAGTCGCATCTCATGAGCGACGACAGCATGATCTACTATCACTTGGGTCCGACGTTCGCGAAGCACGATGCGGTCAATCACAGCGCCGACGAATACGTGCGCGGGGATGCGCATGTAAACACTGCCGAGAGCTTTTTCGCCATCGTCAAGCGCGGCCTATACGGCACACATCACGCCGTCAGTGAGAAGCATTTACAGCGCTATGTGGACGAAGCAGCATTCAAGTGGAACAACCGGACCCCACTCAATATCGACGACGCAACTCGCGCGAACAACGCGATCAAGGGTGCAGAGGGCAAGCGCCTCACCTATCGACAGCCTGACTCGGAAGTACCGATCTAAGCCTTGTTCCCGGAAGCGGTAGGCTTGTCCTGACGCTTCCCCTTCTCGCCCTTCCTCATGTCTTTGTGGTGCTTGGGAGGGGTGTTGAGGGCGCGGCGCAAGGCTTCGTCGCGGCGCTCTGCCACTTCTTCTTCGCTCATCTGTTGTTGTTGGTTCTGTTGATTCATAGTGATTAAGCTACCATGACTGGACCAAACGCAAAAGCCTATCGCCACCCGACTGCCGGTCGTCTCTATCCGGGACGCGCATTCTCTGCCAATGGCGCCTCATATCCATCTAACTTTCTTGAATTAGCAAATGCAGACGACCTAGCCGCGCACGGCATCAATGTTTCTGATGATGCAACATTGACCGCAGCAGATATTGCTCAGGAAGCTGCTCACGTTGCCAAAGAGCAGCGCCGGGACACAGCTACGCGCGAGCAATTTGAGTATCTTGGCAGGTTTGTCCAACATTTCGAATTGATGATTGAGGCGATAAGGAGTAGTTGCCTACTAATATGTTCTGCAAACCCGAACCAGCAGCGTATAATGCATATCGTTTTCGGGTATCAAAACATGACTGCTAGGCCACTTTTTGACATCTTCAGGGCCATAGTAGCAGAGACAATGCAAAATCCAGACACAGAAAGCAAAGCCGCTGATAAAGCACTCTTTGCCAAGGATCGCACTGTTGCTCGATCAGTGTTCAAGCAAATGTCTGAAGACATGCGGAGAGTTACAGATGCAAGAAACGACATCGTCCACGGGACATGGCGGATAGGCTGGGGTAACACCGGCGACGAGGATTTCTCCAATATCAGTATGCATAAGGCGAAAGCAACTGCGTCAGGTTTGGCATTTGTTCAACCTATCCGAAGCGTCAATGAATTGAAGGTGCAGATCGCCGAGTGCGACAGGCTATCAGCCATTATACACACGATTGCTGCTTGTCTGATGTTCCCAAAGCTTAGCGTGTCTCGGAACTTCAAATATGAAAATAAGAAGTGGGTAAAGATTGTACGAGACTCTTAAGATCGGCTGATTCTGACGATGCCAGCAGCGCGATAAATGCCGCAATGAGACCACGATTTATTTCATCCGTACTGGCATTATCCAGCGAAAGAATCTCTCCGTGCAAGGCCACGCGACATTCGTACAGCACAGCGTCCGTTATGCCAAAAGCTGCACGTAGTTCTTTGAAATGCTTATCATCCATGACGCACCTCGCGGTGCGCCGCCGCCCTGTCTAGGCCTAAATGCGTTTGTTTGCATCCTACGTCAAGTATATAACTCCCGATTTTCCGCTTCGATAAGCGGGACGTCTGCCGGGGTCAGGCTGCCGCTATGATCCGATGCGAACTGCCGCCGCCGGATGGCTGGCCGGTAGCCGCGATCGCCCCGGTCCGTAGAGCTTTTCCCGCAATGGCCCCGGCGCATAATCGACCTTGAACAGCCCGCGTTCCTGGAGCCTAGGGATCACCAGATCGACAAAATCTTCCACGCATTCCGGCATCACGGTGCGGGAAAGATTGAAGCCATCGACATCGGCTGTTTCCATCAACCCTGTCAGTACCTCGACCACCTGCTCCGGCGATCCCACAATCGGCTGCCAGCGGCTGCCTAGAACCACCTGATCCATGATCCGTCGTCGCGTCCACACACTGTCGGTGCTGCGTGTTGTGATCGCGTCCATGAAGGAGTTGTTGGCATCCGTCTTTACGTGCCGGATCGGCTCGTCCAGTTCGTAGGTCCCGAGGTTGATGCCCAGGGACGCGGAGAAATGCGCCAGCGCCCCCTCCACACTCGAATAGCGCCGGTAATCCTCCAGCTTGTCGTGCGCCTCCTTCTCGGTTCGGCCCACCACCACGGCGGTGTGCTGGAACATCAAAATCTCCCGCGGATCGCGCCCTAGCGCCGCCGCCTTGTCGCGGATGTCGGCTACGGCGGCGGTCAGGCCTTTAGTGGAGAGCTCGGCCAGGAATACGCATTCGGCGTGCTTTGCCGCGAATTGCCGTCCGCGCGCCGAAGCACCCGCCTGATACAGCACTGGTGTACGCTGGGGGGACGGCTCGCTCAAATGTAGCGCGTCTACCTTGTAGCGCCGGCCTTCGTAGTAAACCCGGTGTAGCCTCGTCGCATCGGCATAAACGCCGCCCTGCTTGTCGCGCAGCACCGCGTCATCCTGCCAACTGCCTTCCCACAGGCGGTACACCACCTCCATGTAGTCATCGGCCATGTCATACCGGTCGTCATGGGCGAACATCCGCTCGCCGCCCATGCCGCGCGCGGCGCTGTCCAGATAACCGGTGACGATGTTCCAGCCGATCCGCCCACGGGTCAGATGATCCAACGTCGACATGCGCCGCGCGAAGGTATACGGCGGTTCATAGGTTAGATTGCAGGTCACGCCGAAACCCAGATGCTTCGTTACCGCCGCCATCGCTGGCACCAGGAGCAGCGGGTCGTTTACGGGAATCTGCGCAGCTTCACGGATCGCCGTCTCCGGACCGCCATGGTACACGTCGTACACACCCAGAATATCCGCCAGGAAGATTCCGTCGAATAGACCGCGCTCGAGCGTGCGGGCCAAGTTGATCCAGTAATCGATGTCAGTGTAGCGGACGGACTGATCGCGCGGATGCCGCCACATCCCGTGCTGGATATGACCCACGCAGTTCATGTCGAAGGCATTCAGCCGCATCTGCTTCGTCATGTGGGGTCTCCTTGCCCGTTGAACCGGCGATGCGGACCCAGCCGCTCCGCCATTGCCAACCGGCGGCAACAGCAGAACGCCGACAAGGGGCTTTGCGCTGTCCGCGATCCGCCGGTTTTAATCAGGCCGCCATGCAGAACAAACCGGGTGATGGCGACGGCGACATTTCCCACGGCTGGGGTCATAAGGATAATCCCAGTCGCGCCCACCATGAATGCTCAATCATAGCATCAGGTTGTCAACTATACTCAGACTTGCGTCCGGCAAAAAGTTGGTGTGCTCGGTGAGGCCTCCGAACTGCTTCCGGTTCACGGACACGAAGTTAGGTGTCGTGATGGAAGGGGATCCTGTCTGCCACCGGCTGCTTCACCGTCAATCCGCTCAATGGGCATTCGGCTGGAATTCCAGCGCTATTGCTGAGACAAGAATTTGAGGCGGTTGCGACCCTCTGAAGCTAATGACCGGCAAGGTGCCGCACCATGCTCGTGCCGGACGATGGTCGTTGACCACAGGCATTGGATAGCGTACGCACAACCATAGTTTGGCACTCGCCCTTGTCGACTGCCAAAATCACCGCATCAGAAAATATCGAAGCGAATTAGTGGCTCCGCACCGCGAGAGCCCTGTTGGCATTGGAGCAAAGCATCATGAATTTTCGTCCGCTGCACGATCGCGTCGTGATCAATCGCGCTGACGTCGAGACGAAGTCCGCCGGAGGTATCATCATACCGGACACGGCGGGAGAGAAACCTCAGCAGGGAGAAGTGGTCGCAGTAGGTCCCGGCGGTCGCGACGAGGCCGGCAAGCTCATTCCCATCGACCTTAAGAAGGGCAACAAGGTGCTCTTTGGAAAGTGGTCTGGCACCGAGGTCAAAATCGACGGCAAGGAACTGCTCATCATGAAGG
>JBKJYG010000414.1:0-5439 GCA_046715905.1 Hyphomicrobiaceae bacterium
GAGCGGGCGGGCTTCGATTTCCTGTCCGTCAACGATCACATCATCGTCCCCGCGGCGCTCGGGTCGGCTTACCCCTATACGCCGGGCGGCGTCTGGTCGGCGGCCCAGCACGGGCATTGCTTCGAGCAGCTCTCCACCATCGGCTTCCTGGCCGGCTGCACCGAAAAATTGCGCCTGCTCACCTCGGTGATGGTGGTGCCGCACCGCAACCCAATCGTTACGGCAAAGGCTCTGGCGACGCTCGATGTGCTGTCCGAGGGGCGCCTCATCGTGGGTGTGGGTGCGGGGTGGATGCAGGAGGAATTTCGCCTGCTCAATGCGCCCTTCGAGGCGCGGGGCCGGGCCACGGACGAATACCTGGCTGCTTTCAAGGCCCTGTGGACGCAGGAGCGGCCCCAGTTCGAAGGACGGCACGTCGCGTTCAAGGACGTGATCTTCGAGCCCAAGCCCCTGCAGAAGCCGCATCCGCCGATCTGGGTGGGCGGCGAAAGCCCGGCGGCGCTGCGGCGGACGGCGGCGTACGGCGACGCCTGGTACCCGGGTAATAACAATCAAGTAAAGCCCATGGATACGCCCGCGCGGCTCGCAGCGGGCATCGCCGATCTGCGGCGGACGGCAGAAGCCACCGGCCGCGACCCGCGTTCGATTGGTGTCACGCTGATCGTGCAGTCGCCCTTCGAGTGGTCCGAGATGATGACCTTGGACGGGTCGGCCCGGCGGATGTTTGCGGGATCCGGTCAGCAGATGCTGGACGATGCCGGAGCCCTCGGTGCCCTTGATGTCGGCCACGTGGCCTTGCGGCTCGGCGGCAGCTCGATCGAAGACGCCATACAACGCATCGAGCGTTTCGGTGCCGAGGTGATCAGCCGCTCGACGTGAGCTTAGATAGAGCAGGCGTGCGATTTGACGGCTGGGCCGAACCAGAGGCACAATCGAACGCGAAGGCGACAAATCCCGCAATCCCTCGGAGCGCACGCCGGGCGATAAAGCGAGCAGCAAGGAGGTTGCGATGGCGATCACTCTCGAGCAGTTGGCCACAGATATCCGCAGCGCGTTGAAGACGGATCCAGGCTCGACGGGCAAGCAGGCCGTGTGCGGGCTGGTTTCCAAAGCCTTGTTCGACGATAGCTTCGTGGCCAAGCACCTGACCACCGAGCAGTGCAAACCGCGCAAAGTGCTGTTTGAAGATCCCGAGCTTGGCTTTTGCATTTGCGGGCATGTGTATGAGGACCCCGCCACCAGCGCGCCGCACGATCACGGCTCGAGCTGGGCGATCTACGGCCAAGCCGACGGTACGACCGAAATGACGGATTGGAAGATCGTCAAGAAAGGTGAGGCCGACGCGCCGGCGCTCGTTGTGGCGGATCGCGTCTATGAACTGAAACGCGGCGATTGCCATTTCTATGACGTGGGGAACGTGCATTCGCCCAGGCGCGTGGCTTCAACGAAGCTGATCCGCGTCGAGGGCAAGAACCTTGACCACGTCAAACGCTCGCACATCAAGGCAGCGTAAGCGAGAGCGGCCCCTCAGCCACGCACCGGATCGGTCGGTGGCGGCGGCACCTTGGCGATTTTGGCCAGCGACGGCGCGTGGTTTTCAGGCGTCGCGCGCGTGACGTCGTAATCCATGCCGCCGGGATAGGCGCCGACGACCGACAGGTCCTCGCTTGCGCGCTTGGCGCAGTGGCCGACACCCGCGGGGATGACCACGACGTCGCCGGCGGACACATGCAGGACCGGGCCGGACTCGCCGCCGAACTGGACGTCTGCATCGCCCTTCGCCACGCCCAGCACTTCGTGGGCGGTCGCGTGATAATGCTGATAATCGAAGATGCCGTTGACCCAGGCGTTGCTCCACCCGTTGGCCTCGAAATGCTGCTTGATGCGGGTCTCGGCTGCTTCGTCGCCGGCGGACAGCGCACCGCGATAAAGCACGAGCGGCAGCGTCGCGTTGTTGGGCGTGACGCCGTCGTCCTTGAGCGGCAGCCGCTCGATGATCATGTGTCCAGGCTCACTCACGGGCGATCTCCCTCGGTGGTCCGGAGTTCCCATCGGGCAACGGAAACTTCGCTTCGGCATCCAGGAACCGATCGAGAACGTTAACGAGGAGTTTCGAGCAATTGTTCCGAAACCCATCGTGCGGCAGCGATCCGCAAAACGTGATGGAGCCGGTGGAAAACACAGCACCGTCGTGCGGCGTCTCGAAGAAGCACATGTCGGCGCGCACGAGATTGTCCGCCGGTTCGGCCGGCCATGTCGTCAGATGCGTGAGCCGTTCTTCCCAGACGAGCACCCAAGGGGCATCGGGTTCGTGGCCCTCCGAGGAGGCCAGCACCACGGTATGGCCGGGCGTGCCGAGCCGCCGATCGACCCGATCGAGCTCGAAGCCAGCCGCGCCGTGTCCCGATAGCCCGAAGCCGCCGATCGTCTCGTCGTCGAGGCCCTTGAAAATCCAGCCGGCGCGGGAGGATCTGGCCTCAGGCCGCACCCGATAATGCGAGCCGACGAAGTTGCCCTGCGCGGTGAAGCCGACGCCGGTGAGATGCTGCGGCGGCCGGCCGTTTCGCCGCCACAGCCCGCCATACTCACCGTTAAACGCATTGTAGTATTCACCGGCTTCGGCGGCCCAGGCCCGAATGCCACCCTCGCCGCGGCGGATCTCGATGGCGCCGGGCACCTCTTGGTGCCGCGCGACCTTCCAGTAAAAGCCGTTGCCGCCGAGATAGATCAACCGGCCGCCGCCGTCGCGGTAGGCGGTCAGCGCATCGAGCATCGCGCCTGTGTGGTACTCGGGATGCGAGCCGGTCATGACGACCCGGTAAGGCTTGATGAGATCGAGACCTTCCCGGTCGAGCTCTTCATCGGTGATGAGGTCATAGCTGTAGCCCTGTGCCTCGGCCCACGCGATGAGATGCGTGTCGGCTGGGAAATGGCGCAAGCCCGAGCCGCGAACTTTCTCGAACGGATAGGTGATATAGCCGATGCGCATCGTCAGCATGGGACGCAGCCACGTCGCATGGCAGATGCCGCTGCCGTCGCTATGCACGTTGTAGGTCGACAGCCCGTATTCCTTATGCGCGCCGGGATTGTGGGGATAGGCGCGCCAATGCTCGGCCTGCTGCTCCCACGTGCGTCGCCAACGGGCATCCTCCCACTCGGGCCGGGCATGATTGTGGTAGACGGTATAGGTGTAGGTGGACATCAGGATGCACAAGTCGGCGGTGCGGTTGCCCTTCGGCGGCACCACGATAAACGGGATGTTGTCCGCGCCGCCCTCGCCGTCCAGCCGCACGGCGTAGATGCCGGACCGCGTGCCTTCGGGCACGAGCCACGTGAAATCGGTCTGCCAGCCGCAATCCGACAGATCGTCGTCGTGGAAGTGGATCGCGGCGTAGTCCGCGGGCGCATGCCGGAAGCACATCTCCCGGCCCGTCCACGTCGAGCCGGTCATGGCCCGCGCGGGCAAATTGACCAGCCGGCCATCGAGGCCGTGCTCGCCCCGATCGACGATGCGGGTGGTGTCCATGCCCTCCGAGAAATCCCAGATCGCCACCAGATCGCGGATGGCCTCGCCGCGCGCCAGGGCTTCGACCTCGCCCGCCTCGAGCGCCCGGGCGTTGATGGCCGGGGCTTCGATCTTGCCATTGAAGTGTCCGCGCGTCGGTGTGCCGCCGAGTGCGCCGATCACCCAGGGCATGCTGGCGGGCGGAAGCTCGGCGGCGCCCGGCTGCGCCATGGTTTCCGCGATTATTGCGGACGCCGTGGGCGCGCCATGATGCAGCGGCACCTGACCGACGCGCAACCGCCGCTGCGTGGCATCCCATGTTGCCCAAACGCGATACCACTGCCGCGTCTCGAGCCGCACCCGGGTCTTGACGCGCGTGGTGCCGATCAAGGCTTCGGCGCTGCCGTCCTCGCCGATCGCCAGCGCAAAGCCGATCCGCGTGTTGGGATCATAAGCCGCGAGGATGCCCTGCCGGCGGCCGTTGCCGGGTGTTGTCGGCCATACGGTGGCCGAGAACGTCAGCCCCGATGCAGCCGACAGATCCCGCGTTCTGTCGATGACCGCGTAGGAGCCCTGGTGCACACCCTGCGCGCGCGAGGGGTGGGCTCCCGCAAACGAGGCCTCGATCGGATGCTCGATCAGTCCTGGCCCGTTCGGATTGGCGTCAGCCGACACCACTCGCACGAGGCGCGCCGTGTAAGGCCCTTTGAGCTGGCTCGAAACCTTGAATGCGATTGTTTCACCGGGCCTGACGGAAAGGCGGTCGGCATAACCTGCAATGGGAAGCATTAGGTCCTCGTGCTCGACGCGGCTCTGGGACCGCTCACCTCTGAGGCTCAAGTCGGTCCTAAATCAGCACCTGCGTCAAGCAGCGACTGAGCGTGGACGCATGAGCTTCACACGTTGCCGGCGAGCGTATCGACTTCGGCCTCGATGGCCGCGAGCAGCGCGTCGATCCATGCGCCTGGAATCCGGCGCGTGATGAAGACGAGCCGCGTGCGCCGATCCGCTGACGGCCACCGGTCGAGCCAGAGCGGCGGATGGAAGACGTGCTGCACCGCGTGGATGACCGCGGGGCGCTCCGGGCATTCGGTGATGTGGACGAGCCCCTTCAGCCGCAGGAGGTCGGCGCCGCACTGTTCGGCCAGCGCCTCGAGGAACAGCGTCAGGGCCACCGCGCTCAGGCTCCGGTCGCGCACGATGGCATGCCAGACGATGCCATCGTCGTGGTGGGCGTGGTGGCGGTCCTAGGCTGGCTGTGGCGGCATGGGCATAGGCCATTGTGGGCCTGCCGCGAACAGCTCGGATGGCGCGAGGCGCCCGAACGAAGCCGTGAGCACCGACGCCATCGGGTTCAGGGTCCGGAGACGCCGGAGCAAGGCGTCCGGAGCTTGCGGGAGCAGATCGGTCTTGGTCAGCACGATGACGCCGGCCAGTGCGGCCTGCTTGACCGATTCCGGTTGCCGGTCGAGCGTCGCCATGCCGGTCATCGCATCCACGGTGGTGACGATGGCCGGGACGCGCAGGCGCTCGGAGGAGCCCTCGTCCATTACGATGGCGTGCAGCACGGGCGAGGGATCGGCAAGCCCGCTCGTCTCGATGACGATGCGCTCGAAGCGTGTCACTTGGCCTCTATCGCGCCGGCGCAGCAGTTCGTCGAGCGTGGCCACGAGATCGCTGCGCAGGGTGCAGCACAGGCCCCCCGTCTTGAGTTCGATGAACTGCTCATCGCTGGTCTCGACGAGATCGTGATCGAGCCCGACCGCGCCGAATTCGTTGATGATGACCGCGGTGCGAGCAAAGTCCGGATGCCGCAGCAGCCGCGCCAGCAGCGTCGTCTTGCCGCTGCCGAGAAACCCGGTCAGCACGGCCACGGGCAGGCGACCATCATCAGCAGGAGCCGCCGCCGTCATGGCATCACGATCGGCAGGGGC
>JBKJYG010000415.1:0-2968 GCA_046715905.1 Hyphomicrobiaceae bacterium
GCGATGCACCGCCGAGGATGAATTCGCGCAGGCGCGACCGACCGTAGCACCCCATGACCAGGAGGTCGCAGTTGTGCTTGCCGACCTGGGCGAGCAACTCTTCGCCTGCCTCTCCCCGCCCATTGGGCCTGATATGATCAGCCACGCAGTTGGCCCCTTGACGGGCGAGCGCCGCGCGGATCTCGGCCCCGGGAAGATCGTGCGAGGTTTGCGGATTGTTCGATTCCTCGATGCTTAGAACGCGCACCTCCTTTGCAGCCACGAGCAAAGGCAATGCGTCGAAAACAGCGCGCGCCGACTCGCGACTGTTGTTCCAGGCGATAAGAATGCGCTCACCGAGCGTTTTCATTTCGCCGCTCTTTGGCACAATCAGAACGGGCCGGCCACTCTCCATGACGACCAAGTCGGGAACGTCGAACATATCGGCATAGTCCCAGTCGCTCTCCTTCTGCGCGGCAATGACGAGTTCGGCGGCGCGCGTGTGGTCGAGCACGGCCTCGACGTAGCCGGACCGTTTGGCTTCATATTGTCGCCATTCGGCGACGATGGGCTGCCCGGCCACGGCTTGCTCGAAATCTTGGTGAATGCGTTCGCCGGCCTTCCGATAGGTGTCAAGGCCGCTTTGGACAATCGCTCCTGAAATCTTCGGAAAAATCGGCGAGCTGAAGGGGGCATGGGGCACTACGAATAACCCGGTCAGATGCGCGTTTGAAGGCAACGACATCCGCATCGCGGCGCCGACCAGTCGAGAGACGCGGTCCTCGTTGTTCAGGTGTACCAGGATCGACTTATATGGCATGATCACCTGTCCCTTTCTGTTTGGGGCATCAATAAATCTGAACGCGCCAGAGAGCCAAAGCGAGCGTTGCGAGGTGTGTACCTATCCGCCTCCGCCAAGTAATGAACCCGTCAGTACCTCAATATCTTTCCAGCCATCATTTCGATAGCATTGAGGACTGTGGCATCAGAATCGATTGACCAGACGGTATGGCCCTTCTGGTCGAGCAGTTGACGCACCATTTTCAACCAATGCCCTCCTAATAATGTGTAATCGCCTACATCAACGCTACCTCTTCATAAAGAAATCTATTGTTCTTCGTTTTTTCCAGATAGTGAGAACGTCAGCCGGCTTCGCTGAGCAGCGCCGCGGCAAAACCCAGGAAGACGAGAATACCCGCCTGATCCCAATGCGTGAGGACGGCGACTTCGCGCGGCTCGCGCTGAATGTAGCTGACTAACGCGATGCCAAATCCCGGAATGAGCAAGATCACGCTGAACATGATCATGAATAAGGGCGCCGGGAAGAGGGACGCGATTAGCACCGCACAGGCGATGACCAGGACAGTTTCTCCCGAGATCCATCGATTGATCCGCTCCGCCTCAATCGCCGGCATTCGAGGCAACTTGGAATTCATGTACAAGACGCGCATTGGACGATTCCTTTCTTGCTAGCGCAGCAACAAGGTTCGGACGACAGCTCCGAGACCACTCTGACAAGTCGCCCAAGGCACGGCCTGACAACCAACCTCGTGTGTGCCACGCCAGATCATCTCAAGCGCAACGTAGAGGATGACGGAAAAGCCCAACCAAGTGATCCAGGGATAGCTCTCAAGTATCTGCGCAATGAACTTTGCAGCGAAAGCCATCAGGACAATCGATAACGCCAGCCCGATCACAAGGATCGGGAAGTTACCCTTGGCAGCGCCAGCGACCGCGAGCACGTTGTCCAGAGACATAGAAACGTCAGCGACAATGATTGCAATGATGGCGCTCGAGAGCCCCATCGCGGCTCGCGGAGTGTCGACCGCAGCTGCCCCGAGACTTGATGCGTAAACCACGACTGCAGGCACATGCCTGATCTCTTGGTACATCCTCCAGCAGACCCAGAGCAGTAGAATACCGCCGGCAAGTGTCAGACCGACGATGGCCAGAAGTTGTGTCGTGATCAGAGCGAAGAGGATGCGGAGGACGACGGCACCAGCAATGCCCCAGTAAATGACCCTCGCCCTCATCTCCGGAGCAACACGTGACGCCGCAAGCCCCACGATGATCGCATTGTCGCCAGCAAGAACGACGTCGATTGCGATGATTTGCAAAAGAGCGATAAGTTGCTCCTGCAGCCCAAGCATCGATTTGCCTCAACGAGTGGGACGTGTCGCATCAATTGGAACTGCGGAATCAGGCGAGCAACTTGGCCTGCCGCTTCGCCTTCAAGATCGGGAAGCCTGGAAGCCGACACTCATGATTCTGAGTTGTCCTCGGAAAGCTTCTGCTCCTTCGGTGGATCCCTGACCAGGCAGGCTGGCGTGGTGGAGACATCGATGGTTCCGAGGCGCAACTTCTCTACGACATCCGGCGGAGCGACGTCCGCCACCACGCTCGGCTGTGCTTGGCCTTCAATGATGACCGTTGCCATGACATGCCCGTGGATTGACGCGCAGATCGGATATGGAAGACCGGCTCCCCGAAGCGGGATTTGAGACCGGTGCGGAGGGTGGCTGAGGGGAAGCGGTCGCATTATCGGTTTTCTCCGGTTAAATTTCTGGGCATGAACGGAACTTTCAGTTCTTGAGCCCCGCCGTGTCGCGGATGGCGGCGATGGTCTGCCCCGCCTCGACGAACGCAGCCGTGTCCCAGTGCCCTTTGAGCTTGGCGAACTGCTCGTCGAGCTTGGCCTTGGTACCCGCAGGAATGGTCGCCTTGGCGACTACGTCGGCGATCTCCGAGTGCAGCTTGTGGCACTGCTCCGCACTGGCCGGGCGTAAGCCGCGTAGGCCGGTGCAATCATTAGTGCGTGCACCAAGCGCACTCGCGGGCAGAATTCGCCTCATCATCGCAGTCATTCCTTTGTTTGCGGTCGTCATACGTCACCGGCTCCACTGAACATGGGATTCGACAGTGATTGTTTCCAATTGATTTATCTTGGCCTTTTGATTGACTTTATCAATCAATCGGCAGAGGTAGCCAC
>JBKJYG010000416.1:0-3158 GCA_046715905.1 Hyphomicrobiaceae bacterium
CGCTCCAAGCGAGCACGATTTTCACGTTGTCTTTGATCCTGGCATGTCTTCTGGTAACGGCTCCGGTTTCCGCTGTCGCCCTTGAAGGGCATGATCACGGCTCGCCGGCAGCCTCATTGGAATCAGCCTCATCGCCTCGCGTCGTAGCCGTTTCCGAGCGGTATCAACTCGTAGGCATCGTCGAGGGCGAAGTGCTCGTCGTTTACCTCGATCATGCCGTGACCAACGAGACCATCAGCACCGCCAGTCTCGAAGTGTCCATTGGTGGCCAGGCGCTCAAGGCCGAACCGAACAAGGATGGCACCTACGAAGTGACGGCGCCGGTGCTGCTGAAGGCCGGCTCGTATGAGGTTTTGGTCTCGGTGGCCAATGGTGGGACCAACGATCTGCTGGTCGGGTCGGTTACGATTGCCCAACGGAAAGCCGGCGCCACCGTAAACACCAGTTGGTGGTTTATGTCGACGCAGTGGCTATCGACGTTGCTAGCGCCCCCCGCACAAGGCGGATTGTCGGGACGGGAAACCGGCACGTCCAGCCTCGCTGTTATTGGCGTCGGCTTCGTCGCCCTGATTGCGGGTGTTCTCCTTGGGCGTGCAGTTCATCGAAGGCGGGCTTTTGTCGTCGTGTGGATGGTCGCGTGTGCGGTACTGCTGTCCCATGCCACGGCGCATGGGCGCGAAGGCCACGATCACGGGCACGACGTGAGCGCCAGCTCTGGTAATGCCCCGTCCCGCCGCGCCGATGGCACAATCTTCCTGCCGAAGCCGACGCAGCGCCTGCTTGAGGTGCGCACAGCGATCGTATCATCTCAGAGCGCACAGCGAACGGTCCGGCTATCGGGCCGGGTCATTGCCCATCCGAATTTCAGCGGGGTCGTGCAGAGCACCATCCAGGGACGTTATCAAGCTCCCCCGGAGGGCGTACCTGCGCTTGGTAAAGCAGTGAAGGCGGGTGAGAGCCTCGGCCGCGTCGCGCCCTCCTTCTCCCCTATTGACGTGTCGGATCGGGCCCAGACGCGCGGGGACCTTGAGCAGCAGATTTCGATCGCCAGGTCCAAGATCGAACGACAGGAGCAGCTTGTACGCTCCAATGTCGTGTCTCGTGCTTCTTTCGAAGAGACACGCCTACAACTTGAAGGCCTGCTCAAACGCCAAGCCGAACTCTCGGACACGGGCCGGAAGACGGAGGACTTGCTGGCTCCGGTGGATGGGGTGATTGCCCAGGTCAAGGTGGTTTCTGGCCAAGTCATATCGCAGACCGACCAGATCTTTCAACTTGTCGACCCGAGCCGCCTGCTGATCGAAGCCCTGGTGTTTGATCAGGTCGATCCGGATGCGGTCACCGAAGCCTCCATTATCGATGGCCAAGCTCGCGTGCCTCTGAAGTTCGTGGGACGGAGCCGAGCGCTTCAGCAGCAGTACACTGTCATCCAGTTCGAGATCGTCACGTCGACCGTGCCCCTCAATGTCGGTACCTCCGTCATGGTGCTTGCTCGCACTGGCCCGCCTATCACCGGCATCTTCGTCCGGCAGAGCGCGCTGGCTCAGGCGCCGAACGGCCAGACCGTCGTGTTCCTGCACAAGGAGCCGGAAATTTTCGTTCCCCGCGCCGTGCGTACCGAGCCGTTCGATGCCGAGACGGTGCGAGTCATCGGTGGACTCGTGGAGGGCGACAAAATCGTGGTCCAAGGCGCTCCCCTTCTAAACCAAGTGCGGTGAGGCGGACCAACATGTTCAACCTTCTGGTCACCGCGAGCCTGAAGAACCGGCTGTTCGTCTTGGCGGGAGCACTCGTACTGCTCATTTACGGAAGTTTCCAATTGGCGCGGCTTCCGGTCGACGTCTTTCCCGACTTGAACCGCCCGACCGTTGTCTTGATGACGGAGGCTGAAGGGCTCGCGCCGCAGGAGATCGAGCAGCTCATCACCTACCCGATCGAGACCGCCATGAGCGGCATGCCTGGGGCGGTGCGGGTTCGGTCGGTGTCCAGTGTAGGACTGTCGATTGTCTACATCGAGTTCGGCTGGGAGACGGAGATCTATCGCGCCCGCCAGCAGGTCGCAGAGCGCCTTTCCATTGTTCAAGGTCGCCTTCCGCAAGGTGTTCAGCCTCAGATGGGGCCGATCTCATCGATCATGGGCGAGATCATGCTGATCGCCGTGACCGGGAAGTCGATCTCGTCCATGGAGCTGCGCGAGATTGCTGATTTCGTCATGCGGCCCCAAATCCTGACCATTCCCGGCGTGGCCCAGCTCATCCCGATCGGCGGTGAGGTGCGTCAGTATCGCATCACCCCGGACCCGATCATGATGAGCAAGCTGGAGGTAACGCCGGCAGAGCTAGAGGCAGCGGTCCGCCGATTCGGCGTCAATACCGGTGGCGGATTCGTCGATCAGCATGCGCGCGAGTTCCTAATCCGCAATATTGGCCTCACCAATCGCCTGGAAGACTTGCGCAACCTCGTGGTTGCGACAAGGCAAGGTCTTCACATCACTCTGCGCCAAGTTGCACATGTCGACTTCGGCGCGCGGATGAAACGCGGCGACGCTGGCTATATGGCCGAAGCAGCCGTCATCGTCGGAATTCAAAAGCAACCGACCGCCGACACGGTGACGCTGACCAAAGCCATCGAGGCTCAGCTTGCAGGAATCCAGCGGACGCTGCCAGACGGCGTCGTGGCGAACAGGATCCAGTTCCGGCAAGCGACGTTCATCGAGACGTCCATAGCCAACGTGCAGCAAGTCCTGGTTGAGGCTGCGATCGTTGTCAGCGTCATCCTTGTTGTGTTTCTGATGAACTGGCGCGCAACCGTAATATCGCTGACTGCGATCCCCTTATCGATCCTGATCACGGTGCTTGTCTTCAAAGCCTTGGGCCTCTCCATCAACACTATGACACTCGGCGGCCTCGCCATTGCCATCGGCGAGCTTGTAGATGACGCCGTTGTCGGGGTTGAAAACGTACTCCGCCGTTTGAAGGAAAATGCCGCTAAACCCGTGCCAGAGCCCGCCTTACAAGTCATTGCTGCGGGCAGTCAGGAAGTGCGTTCGGGGATTTTCTACGCCACGATCATCATCGTGCTCGTCTTTGTCCCGCTCTTCGCCTTGTCGGGCATCGAAGGACGTCTCTTTACGCCACTGGGAATCGCCTACATCGTCT
>JBKJYG010000417.1:0-7886 GCA_046715905.1 Hyphomicrobiaceae bacterium
CTCCGGCGAACGACGTCGCGGGCAACCTGTGGTTCTGGCGCGATCTCGCGGGCATGGCGTCCACGCTGGCGCCCGGGGGCCGTCCGATCGCGCCGTTTTTTGTCGACGAGGAGGCTCGGACAGCCCCGCGAGATCCGGCGGACGGGGCGTATCCTCGTGGCGGCGCCACGCGGCTGGTCCTCTCCGACCGGCACCTCGAGTATGCGCTCACCTGGTTCGGGTTGGCGGGTTCGCTGCTCTGCGTTTATGTTTTGTTCATGGTGCGCCATCGGCGGGAAGCGTCCAATCCGCACAGCCACGCCCATGCTCCACCCGAACGCGTGGAAATCGGTAACCCTCGCCTCTAGCTGCCTTGTCCCCGCCCGGCTCTGGCTTTAGTCTCCGGCTGCGCTAGATCGGCCACGTTCGCTTGGCCGTGCTAAGGCGAAAGCGTCACAGTCCGTTCGGATGAGCGCTTAGGACTAAGTTCGCCCGCCGCTTCCCGAGCGGGTTCTGATCGGAAAGCCCGAAGTTCCGTGAGATACGTCAGCACTCGTGGGCATGCTCCCGCGCTTGGCTTTGAAGATGTGCTGCTGGCGGGGCTGGCCCGCGATGGCGGCCTGTACGTGCCGGAGGTTTGGCCGCGCTTGTCCTTCGGCGCCATCGAAGGGTTCGCTGGACGCGCCTATCAAGACGTGGCCACCGAGGTGATGCTTCCCTTCATGGAGGGCGAAGTTGCAGAGCCGGAGCTGCGGTCTATCGTGGCGGAGGCTTACGCGACCTTCGAGCATAAGGCTGTTGCACCCCTCGTGCAGATCGATGCGCGGCATTGGATTCTTGAATTGTTTCACGGACCGACGTTCGCCTTCAAGGACGTCGCCATGCAGGTGCTGGCCCGCCTCATGGAGCGAACGCTCAAACGGCGCGGCCAGTCCGTGACGATCGTCGGCGCCACGTCGGGAGATACGGGAGGCGCGGCGGTTGATGCCTTCCGCGGCCGGGACGGGATCGATCTGTTCATCCTGTTTCCGGAGGGCCGGGTGAGCGACGTGCAGCGGCGACAGATGACCACGGCGCCCGACCGCAATGTGCACGTCTTGGCGATCGATGGCACCTTCGACGATTGCCAAGCCCTGGTGAAGGGGCTGTTCAATGACCAGGCGTTTCGCGATCGTCGCCGCCTTGCCGGTGTAAATTCGATCAATTGGGCGCGCTTGATGGCCCAGATCGTCTACTATTTCACCTCCGCCGTGGCTTTGGGTGCTCCTGGACGGTGCATCGGCTTTGCGGTGCCGACCGGCAATTTCGGCGATGTGTTCGCGGGCTATGCCGCTGGCCGCATGGGGTTGCCGATCGATCGGCTGGTGGTGGCGACAAACATCAACGATATCCTCGTGCGCACGCTGGAGACCGGTCGCTATGAGCGGAAACCGGTGTTCGCCACCGCCAGCCCCAGCATGGATATCCAGATCTCATCGAATTTCGAGCGGCTGCTGTTCGAGTTGAGCGGCAGGAACCCCGAGCGCGTGCGCGAACACATGCACCAACTGCAGCAGCACGGCAGCTTTGTCTTGAGCCCGGAAGAACACGCAGCGTTCCGGCAAACCTTCGACGCCGTCCGCGTTGACGAGGCCGAGACGGCCGCCGAGATGCGGCGGTTGCTGGCTCAGGCCGGCTACGCTGCCGATCCGCATACGGCGGTGGGCTCCGCTGCGGCGGTGAAGATCGGCGCCGGGTGCGACAGGACGCTGATATCGCTGGCCACCGCGCATCCGGCCAAGTTCCCCGAGGCCGTGACGGAGGCGACGGGCCGCCCTCCGCCCATGCCTGCCTCGCTCACCGCCCAGTTTCGCCTGCGGGAGCGGTTTCATCGGCTGCCCAATAATTTGGCGCTGCTCACACAGTTTATCGATGACGTTGTTCAGCCGGAGATGCCCCAATGACGACCACAGTGTCGCGTCTCGCCAATGGCATGAGGGTGGTCTCGCATTCGATGCCGCACCTGGGCACCGTGGCGCTTGGGGTGTGGGTTGGATCGGGAGCGCGGCATGAAAAACCCGAGGAGCATGGCATTTCGCACTTCCTCGAGCATATGGCGTTCAAGGGCACGGCGCGGCGCACCGCGCAGCAGATCGCCGAGGAGATCGAGCAGGTCGGCGGCGAGCTGAACGCGGCCACCAGTCTCGACACGACCTACTATTACGCGCGGGTGTTGAAGGACGATCTGGGGCTGGCGATCGACCTGCTGGCGGACATTTTGCAGAATCCCCTCTACTCCGAGGAGGAAATCGAGCGCGAGCGTGAGGTGGTGCTGCAGGAGATTGCCGCCACCCGCGATAGTCCTGACGATGTCGTCTACGATCTGGTTCAGGACGCGGCCTTCACCGCCCAGCCCCTGGGACGCACCATCATCGGCACGCCGGCCAGCGTCGCTCGCTTTACGGCCGCCGACCTGCGCGCCTTTCTGGCGGCCCGCTATCGTGCGAGCGACATTGTGCTTTCGGCCGCAGGTCACGTTGACCACGGCGAACTCGTGCGTCACGCGGAAGCCGTATTCTCCGGCCTCAATCGGGGTTCGTCGTCCGCGGCCGAACATGCGCGTTACGTCGGCGGCTCGCGCGTGTCCAAGAAGCCGTTCGAGCAGGCGCATGTCATCCTCGGATACGAGGCGCTATCCTATCGGGATGCGCAATTCTATGCCGCGCAAGTGCTCTCTGGTCTGTTTGGCGGCGGGATGTCGTCCCGTCTGTTTCAGGAGGTGAGGGAAAAGCGCGGTCTCTGTTACTCCATCTATTCATCGGTATGGGGGCTGTCTGATTCGGGCCTTTGCGTCGTGCATGCGGCAACCGGACCGGAGCTGATGAGCGGGCTGGTTGAGGTCGTGCAGGAGCAATTTGCGCGGACGGCGGCTGAGCTGCCGACCGAGCGGGAGGTGCAAAGGGCCAAGGCGCAGATGAAAACCGGTCTGCTGATGAGCTTGGAGAGCTCGGTTGCGCGAGCGGAGCAGATGGCGCGGCAAATGCTGGCCTTCGACCGGCTGCTACCGGCGGCCGAGCTGATCGAGAAAGTTGAAGCCGTGACCCCGGCCGCCGTACGGGACACGGCGCAAAGGATTGTCGGTGGCTCGCGGCTGGTGTTCGCGCTGGCCGGGGCGGGGGAAACGTCGGAGCGAATTGCTTCGCGCGCGATGGAGACGTTGCACGGCTAGCACGGGGGAAGCGGCTTCGGCCGCTATACGCTTATGGCTTTGATCAGGCCGTCGCTGGTCTACGATGCCTCGCCGATGTTGCGGTCCGGGTCCGTCTTCGTGCGCGCGCCGACCATGGCGGATTTCGAGCAGTGGGCCGCCTTGCGTGACGTCAGCCGAGCGCATTTGACCCCGTTCGAGCCGCAATGGGCGATCGACGAGTTGACGCGGTCGGCGTTTCGCGAGCGCCTGCGCCGCTACCAGCGCGACATGAAGAGCGACATCGGTTACGGGTTCGTCATCATCGACAGCGACAGGCGCAGCCTCACAGGTGGCATCACTCTGGCCAACGTGCGCCGCGGCGTGACGCAGGCGGCCTGTGTCGGCTACTGGGTCGGCCTTCCCTTCCTGCGCCGTGGCTACGCCAGCCATGCGCTCGGCGCGGTCTGCCGCTTTGCGTTCGAGGACTTGCGCCTGCAGCGGCTCGAGGCCGCCTCGATGCCGGGCAACAGGGCGTCGCTCGCCGTGCTGGAACGCGCCGGATTCGCCCGGGAAGGCCTTGCCCGTCAAAGCCTCAAAATCAACGGGGTCTGGGAGGACCACGTTTCGCTCGCCATGCTTACGCGTGACTGGCGGGAGCGTCATAAACAATGATCATGCGCGCACAGCCACCGCCTGAGGCGGCGGGGCTTGAAGCGGTTGGCCGACGGGGACATCTGGCCAATGCGGCTGGCTCGCGCGGGGTGCAGGCGGCCAATCCCCTCGGGCTTAGCCTC
This sequence comes from Hyphomicrobiaceae bacterium, assembly GCA_046715905.1. GTDB lineage: Bacteria > Pseudomonadota > Alphaproteobacteria > Rhizobiales > Hyphomicrobiaceae. The sequence goes on from JBKJYG010000417.1 coordinate 3,943, forward strand.
CTGGTCCGCCGGCTTTGGTTCGTGCTGATTGCGTGCTGCGTCCTCGCCCATCCCGCCGCCGCCCTCAAGCCGGTGACGCTGACCGGCGAACAGGACCGCATCGACATCACCCGCCACGGCGAAGCTTACGACGGCCGCGGCGACGCTTTGCAGATCGAAACGGCGGCCGGACCCGATGGCGCCACGGGGCGGATGGGCGTGCGTGCATCCACGCCAGGGACCAACCCCAACTGGCTCGTCTTCGCGCTGCATAATCCGACCGACAAGGTGCTTGAGCTTTGGCTCACGGCGGACCGCTACTCCGTTATCGGGTCGGGCGTCATCTGGCCCGACCTCGACGCGCGCCGGATCGAGGCCGTGACGCATTCCGCCGGCTTCGTGCCGGAGCGGGTGCGCAGCGATCGCGCAGATATTTTCCGCCTCACCATCGAGCGCGGACAGACGGTGACCTATGTCGCCGAACTGTCATCGGAACGGGTCTCCCGGGTCGACCTGTGGCGACCTCTCGACTATGAGCAGCGGCTGCGCGACCAGCATCTGTTCAACGGCATCATGCTCGGCATAACCGGCATCCTGGCCGTGTTCCTGACCACTGTGTTCGCGGCCAACCATAAGATCATCTTCCCCAGCGCGGCTCTGGTGTCCTGGTGCGTGCTGGCCTTGCTGTGCGTCGATTTCGGCTTCTGGCACAAGTTGTTCCAGATGCGGCCCGAGGATAACGCGCAATACCGGGCAGCGGCGGAGGCCGCGGTCGCCGCCAGTCTGGTGATCTTCCTGTTCGCCTTCCTTCGGGTCAACCTTTGGCATGGCTTCGCGCGCATGCTGTTTGGGGTCTGGATCACAGCGCAGCTCGCGCTGATTGCCGTCTCGGTTCTGGACGCCAAACTAGCGGCCACGGTGGCGCGAAGCTCGTTGGCCATGATCGGTGTCCTGGGCACGGTGATCATCTCGTTTCTGGCCGCGCGGGGGTTGGATCGCGCCTTGGCTCTCGTCCCGACCTGGATCCTGTTTCTGGTCTGGCTGTTCGGAGCCGGCGTCGCGTTGACGGGCCAGCTTGCGGGCGAGGTGGTCACCTCGGGGCTGGTGGCCGGTCTCGTCCTCATCTTGCTGCTGATCGGCTTCACCGTGACCCAGTTTGCCTTCCGGTCCAACGAGCCGCTCTATGGCGCGAGCCCCAATCAACGACAGTTGCGTTTGGCAGCCATCGATCGCGCGGGCGTTGCCGTCTGGGAGTGGAGCACGCGCCGCGACGAAATCCGGCTTGATCCCGAGATCGAGGCGACACTTGGACTGGCCGCGGGAGAGCTGCCGACGAAGCGGGAAGACTTTGTGACCTATCTGCATCCCGCCGATCGGGAGCGATTCGAGCTGGGCCTGACCACCATCAAGGACAGCCAAAGCACCGTCCTGAAGCTCGACCTGCGTCTGCGCCACTCGGACAGCTCGTATCGCTGGTTCGAGTTCGAAGGGGCGAGCGTGCCCACCACCGACAGCCGGGCGTTGCGCTGCGTGGGGCTCGTGCGCGACGTCACCGACGCCAAGCGGGCCCAGGAGCGGCTGATGCACGATGCCGTGCACGACAGTTTGACGGGCCTTCCCAATCGCGAGTTGTTTTTGGACCGTCTCAACGTTGCCTTGGCGCGGACAAAATCGGAGCCAGCCGTCCGTCCGACGGTGTTCTTCTTCGACATCGATAAGTTTCGAAGCGTGAACAGTTCCTTCGGTCTCATCGTCGGCGACAGCATTCTGCTCACGGTCGCGCGCCGGCTCGCCCGCAATCTGCAACCGCAGGATACTTTGGGCCGCATCGGCGGCGATCAGTTCGCGCTGCTGCTGCCGGGTGGGCAGGATGCACGTCATCTGGCGGTGATTGCAGAGCGGCTACGCCTTGCCCTGCGATCTCCCATTCGGATCGCGGGGCAGGAGATCGTGTTGACGGGATCGATCGGCGTCACGGTCGAGGACGGGACGCAGACGGACGCCCGCGATCTGTTGCGCGAGGCCGAAGTGGCCATGCGACGTGCCAAGCGAGCGGGGTCGGACCGGATCGAAATTTTCAGAGCCGAGATGCGAGGGGAGAAGGATGATCGGGTCGCGATCGAGAGTGATCTTCGATCGGCGATCAAGAACCGGCAGCTACACATCCTCTACCAGCCGATCGTGACCCTCTCCAACGAAGAGCTGGTGGGTTTCGAGGCGCTCGTGCGCTGGCACCATCCGCGGCTTGGTCCGCTGGCGCCAGCCGACTTCGTGCCTGTGGCCGAGGAGACCGATCTCATCGTGCAGCTCGGGTCATTCGTGCTCAACCGGGCGGTTGCCGACCTCGCGCAGTGGCAGAAGGATCTGCCGCGGCCGGATCAGCCCCTGTTTGTCAACGTCAACGTCTCGAGTCGGCAACTGATCAAGCCGGACCTTGTGCAAGAGGTGCGGCATGTTGTGGGGCGGGCGGTCCTCGTCCCCAGCACGCTGCGGCTGGAGATCACCGAGAGCCTGGTGATGGAGAACCCGGAACAGGCCACCCACGTGCTGGAGTTGCTGAAAGAGGTGGGCGTGGGTCTGGCGCTCGACGATTTCGGGACCGGATATTCGTCACTGGCCTATCTCAACCGTTTCCCCTTCGACACGATCAAAATTGACAAGGCGCTGGTGCAGGCCAGTAGCACCGGCGAGAGCAATGCCATCATCGTCCGGTCGATCGTGGCGTTGGCGCATGAGCTGGGCAAGACGATCGTGGCGGAAGGCGTCGAGACGCCAGAGGATGCGACCTACTTGCGCTCGATCGGCTGCCATTCGGCGCAAGGCTTCTACTACGGCGAGCCGATGCCCGAGGCGGAAATCGGCCGTTTGCTGAAGTTGATCCGCAAGGCGGATCGGCGGATGCGCCGGCGCGGGATGGTCCGAGGCCAGGATAAGAAGCGCGCCGGCCAAGGTGTCGGAGGCGATGCATCAGAGGGCGTGGCGTACGACGCTGCTCGGGCAGCTGAGCCCTTGGCTGCCCTATCGCGAGAGCATGAGGGCGCACGGGGAACGCTCGCGCTCCCGGGGGGCTACCCAGCCTCAGACCGGGTCCGCGACGCTGTAACGGGTCGTGCCGGCCAGCCGGATAGCAGGCCGATACCGCGTGACGCCGCCGGATCGAGGGGCGTCCCGACCAGCACGCCCGGGAACGCCCGCGTCTCGCCACGTGCCAACCCGCGCCAGGCTCAACCAGGGCATGGGCTGCCCCCGGCCGACGCTTACGCGCGACCCGCATCGGGTGGCCAACCGCCGCCATTGAGTTCAAGGCCAAAAGCGCCGCCAGCCCCGGCCCGCGCCCCCGCGACCGGCGCGTTGTCCCGCCTCTCGGCGCTGGCGCCGCGGCGGTGGCGATCCTCTCGCTCCGCCGAGCATGCCGCCGAACCCGGTGCCAACCTCAACACCGCCGCCCCACCGCCCGCGCTCGCCGGCGCACAGCGACCTCCTGCTATTCCCCCTATGCCGCATCAACAGCCCCGGCCTGCCGAGCCACGATTGCCCGAGGCCAGCGCTGCGGAGCCGAGATCGGGGGATCTGGCGCGATCCGCATCGGCAATGGGTCAAGCTCATGGCGCAGCTTCACGGCTGCCCCACCAAGCCGCGTCGGGCGCTCCCAAGGGGGGACCGCCGGCCCGCCCGGCCAACCTGGAGCGTTTGCCCCCCGGCATGGCGGCAAGCCTCGTCCGCTTGGCCGGATCGAGAGCCCTGAAGTCGGTGCTTGTGAGGCGCGGACCGTCGGATGAGCCGCTCGGTCCGGTGCCGGCGAGCAAGAAATCAGCGGCCGAGTAAAGCTGCCCCCGTGGGACCGGATCGCATCATGATCGGCAAGCCGTCAGGCGTGGCCCGCTTCGCTCACCAGATGCGAAGGATCGATGCCCAGCTTGAAGAGCGCACGTTCGTAGGTGGTTTCGATGTCAGCGCCGAAGATC
>JBKJYG010000418.1:0-5891 GCA_046715905.1 Hyphomicrobiaceae bacterium
GTTCGGCCGCAAGGAAGCCAAGCGTCGCTTCTCCCGCCAGGAGATGGACAACTGGCTACAGTCACGCGGCGTGACGCTGATCGGTGCAGACCTCGACGAGAGTCCGATGGCCTACCGGAGACTTCCGGAAGTTCTAGCTCACCACGCCGAGTCGGTGAAGATCCTTCATACGCTGCGGCCGTTTGCGGTTGCAATGGCCGGCGAAGGCGAGTTCGATCCCTTCAGGGATTGAAATGCGCAGAAACGAGATGAGCAACCGTCGGAGCGATGACGGTGACCGGCGGAATACCGCGAAACCTCATTTCCTGATCTGTCGATCAGGGAACTTACGTTGAGCCCCGACGCGATACCTTTAGCTTCGGGCGAACGCGGCGGCGGAGTATCGCGGTAGGGACGCCCGCTCCCTGCACAGAACCGGACTGGCGGGATTTCCTGCCACCCCGGCTATGTCAGTGCCCTGAACCGAATGTAGCTTGCGAGAACCCGATCTGATCCTTAGTCTGTGCAGAGAGGCATAAAAAAGAACGTGACGGCAGTTCTTGCTCAGTCACGAAACTAAGCCTCGTACGTAGGGAGGAGACCGAAATGAAATTACACAAGCTCGTGCTGGTGGCGGGCGCGGCTGCGCTTTCCGCTACTCTGATGGCATCGCTCGCGTCCGCGCAGACGAAAGTCCGCTGGAAGATGCAGAGTGCGTTTGGTGCCCAGCTGCCGCACATCGGCACTTCGGCCGTGAGGTTTTCCAAAAACGTCGAACGATTGTCGGGCGGCACACTGGAAATCAAGTTCTACGAGCCCGGCGCACTTATTCCCCCACTCGAGTGTTTTGATTCAGTATCCAAGGGCGCGATAGAGTCCTGCTGGACGACTCCGGGCTACCATACGGGGAAATATCCAGCGCTCGCCTTCTTTACGACAGTTCCGTTCGGACCTCCGATTGGCGAGTTCCTGGGGTGGAAGTGGTTTGGCGGTGGCAACAAGTTGCGTGAAGAGATCTACGAAAAGCACGGCCTCATTGCGATCGATAGTCTCGCAATCGCGCCAGAAACGTCGGGCTGGTTTCGCAGCGAGGTCAAATCCGTCGCAGAGCTGAAGGGCATGAAAATGCGCTTCTTCGGGCTCGGCGCACAAGTCATGCAGAAACTTGGCGTGCAAACACAGCTGCTCGCGGCGGCGGATATCTATCAGGCACTCGAGCGCGGTGTCATCGATGCGACCGAGTTCTCCATGCCAACCATGGATACGCGTCTTGGTTTTCATCAAATAGCCAAGTTCAACTACTTTCCCGGTTGGCATCAGCAGTCTTCCGTCAGCGAGTTGTTGATGAACAGGAAGGCTTGGGACGCGCTGTCCGACCAGCACAAGGCGATCATCGAAATCGCGCTGGGTGAGTCGGTCATGTTTGTTTACGTTGAAAGCGATCACTCGCAGTTCGCGGCCATGGCAGAGTATCAGGCAAAGCACGGCGTCAAGGTAAAGCGCTGGAGCGACGAGGATTTGGCCACCATGGAAAAGGCGTGGCTGGAAGTTCTGGCTGAAGAGTCGGCAAAGGATCCGCTCTTCAAGAAAGTCGCCGACCACTACATCGACTATCGCAAAAAATTCTCGGTGTGGGGCGCGTCGCAAGCCATGAAGACGACCTACCAGAAAGATTGAGGACCCACAGCCGGCCCGGCTGCGCGAGGTTGGGCCAGCTGCTGCGATGCATCATAGACGCAATGTAGTGGACGTTCGCCAGTGACTGGTGACCGCTGCGTCAAGCGCGGATGGATGCCGGGGCCGCGCCGAAAGTAGGCCCAATCGAACGTTGCGCTGTGGTGCTCGCCGAACCGGTGGCGTCGAGGGAGGCAGGCAAATGATCGGGAAGTGGCTGGGTGCCATGCTGCGACAGCAAAGATGTCATATGGCCGTGTTGCGATGAGAGTGCTCCTCAACATTTCTGAGACATTCCGGCGCCTTCTGCAGGCCATTGCCCTCGCATCGGGTTGGCTGCTCGTGCTGATGGCTTTCGTGACCACCTTCGATGTGGTCGCGCGAAAGCTCGGTATGAACTTGCCGTATACCAAACTCCAGGAGTTGGAGTGGCACTTTCATGCGGCGATCTTCTCGTTGTGGATGGGGTACTGTTATACCATCAATGCTCATCCACGGGTCGATACGTTCACCGAGCAGATGTCGTATCGCAGCCGGGCATGGATCGAGCTGTTCGGCTGCCTCCTCCTCGCCCTCCCTTATGTAGCGCTGGTGTCCTACTACAGCGTCGATTTTGTCGCCCAATCATGGCGCTTGGGCGAACAGTCCGACAGCACTGTCGGTCTCACCCATCGTTGGGTCATCAAAGGCATCTACGCCGCCGGTCTTTGGATGGTGGTTCTAGGGATTGTGAGCGTGCTGCTGCGCGTGATTGTCTTCCTGTTTGGTGACATCCCGCAAGACACGGTTGATTTGCAGATCGGTCACGTAGAAGCGGACGTTTAGACCCGGGAGTATCTCGTGCTCGACAAGATAGCCGACAACCTCGCGTTGATCATGTTCGTCAGCATGTTCTTTTTTATCTTCGTCGGCTATCCGGTGGCCTTCATTATGGGAGGCCTATCCCTCGTCTTCGCCATCATCGGCTCGTGGCTTGGCGTGTTCAAGATCATCGGCATTTCCGACATCGTGCTGCGCATGTGGGCGGGCGTCGCGGCCGACCCCGTGCTGGCCTCGATCCCGATGTTCATCTTCATGGGGGCTATTCTTGAACGATCGGGCTCGGCCAAGGATATGCTGAACGCGACCGAGATCCTATTCAAGTGGTGTCCGGGTGCGCTGGCCGTTTCAGTCATGATCATGGGGACGATCCTGGCCGCGCCAATCGGCGTCGTGGGTGCCGCCGTGATCACGCTTTCGGTGATCGCCCTGCCACAGATGCTGGCGGCCGGATACAACAAGGAACTCGCGATCGGCACCATCGCTTCGGCGGGAACGCTGGGGATTTTGATCCCGCCTGCGATCATGCTGGTGGTGATGGCCGAGATGCTGGCGACCTCGGCAGGCAACCTGTTCCTCGGCGCCGTTATGCCGGGTTTCCTGCTGTCGGGGCTTTACATCCTCTACATCGTGGGTGTTGCGGTATTCAAGCCGGGCATGGCGCCGAAGCTGCCGAAGGAATACGGCCCGCAAACGCGGGGCGAGTTCTGGTACGCACTGTGGCGCGGCCTGTTTCCGATGACGGCGCTCATGGTCATCGTGCTCGGATCGATTTTCGCTGGCTGGGCGACGCCCACGGAAAGCGGTGCAGTCGGGGTGTTGGGCTCGCTCTTGATCGCGGCGTTGAACAGGCGCGCCACGATGCAGATGATGACCGAGGCTATTTTTTCGACCTGTAAAGCCAACGGGCTTGTGTTCTTGATTTTTCTCGGCGCCACTGGCTTCTCTTACGTCTTCCGCGTGCTCGGCGGCGACGACCTGATGATTTCGTCGTTGGCCTACCTGGGCGTCGATACCAAGTGGGAGATGTTGGCCTTCGTCATGGTTCTCATTTTCCTGCTCGGATTTCCATTCGAGTGGATCGAGATCTGCCTGATCGTGCTGCCGATCTTCGGGCCCATCCTTGCGAAGTTTGATTTTTCCGATCACCTGGGCACCAATGCGGCCTTCATGACCTGGTTTGGCACACTGGTGGCCGTCAATCTGCAGACGGCGTTCATGACCCCCCCATTCGGCGCCACGTTGTTTTACATGAAGGGAACAGCGCCGCCCGGCGTCACCATGAGCGATGTCTATCGAGCCATGTACCCGTTCGTCCTGCTCCAGGTTATCGGCTTGATGCTGTGCATCTATTTCCCCAGCATCAGCCTCTGGCTGCCGCGGCTGGCGGGGTTCCTCGATTAATGCGTTAATCGGTTCCACGCACAAGTCGCGCAGGGAAGAAGGGTATCGTCGGGTGTCCGGTGAGGGTGCGTTGGGGAGCCGACCAGGACTGCTGAGGGCTGGTGGGATATCTGAAGCGCCACGAAGGTTCTAGACGCATGCTGCAGCACGTTCCGAGAATGGATCTTCAATTCGACGGGGACTGTGCTCAGGCCAACGGCCTAGATCTCCCCGTCATTGTCATCAACCTGCCCCACCGATCAGACCGCTGGCAAACGTTGTCCCGCCGGATGTCGGCTGTCGGGCTGACCAAGTTGATCAGGGCTCCGGCTGTCGAGGGCAGACGACTGTCGGACAGTCAGATCGCCGCACTGCTGAGAGTGCCAGCCAACGGCATCGATGAAACTCCCCGCAGCCACCTCACCCTGACGCGACCGGCTATCGGTTGCTTTCTCTCGCACTTGGCCGTCTGGCGATGGGTGATCGAGAACAACGTGCAGCGGGTACTGATTTTCGAGGACGATGCCGCACCGGCCTTGCACTTCGACCCAGCTTGTTTCCGCGCTGTCCTGGGTTCGATCCCCCAAGATGCCGGGATGGTATTCCTCGGCCGCATCATCATGAACGGCTTGGCGGATAGACTGGCGGGCTCGAATCTGGCTCGGATCTACTATTTCAATGGCACTTTCGCGTATCTGATCTCACCTGCAGCTTGCCACAGCCTCGTTCAGTATCTACAGCCGCCTCACTGGCATATCGATCACCAGATCAGCAAGGTGCTGTTCGAGCAACGGCACGTCTTTGCGGCCTACTATACCGAACCCTTCTTCGAGCCCGACTGGTCGTGGCGAAGCGACTGTTACGTCCCTCTCGCCCAAGAGAGCGATGCCGATAGCGAGCTCGGACGGATCCTCGAAATGCGCAGGCGCCATCTGCTCGAGGAAGGACGCCCTCTCCTCTCTCTAAATGTCTGAATACGCCAGCGTGCGCCGGCCGGAGATCTCAGTGGAAGAAGAACGAGATGTATTCACCCTTTTGGATCACTTCGAACCTTCGGCCCGAGATGGCTGAGAACAGCGTCTGGCTGGTGCCCTGGCCGGGAAACAGCCAGTCGTGCGTCTCAACGATGAGCAGATCAGTGTGGTCCAGCCAACCGGTGTTCGAGCGGAACAGGGCGTCCTCGCCACCCTCGATGTCGACCTTCACGATCAGGTTGCGCTTGGCTCCATGCCGTTGCATGAGCGCGCCGATGGTGACAGCCTCAACCGACGTCCCGGTGGGAGCGTGTGCCTCCCGCACCTGATAGGCGAACTTTTCGGCCTTTGGATTGACGAGCTCGAGCGCAGTCGCCTGGTCGTGTACGGCGGCCTCGATGATCTCGATCAATGGATTGTGGCTCGTATTCTTGCGCGCAACCTCAACATTGCCCCGCGCAGGCTCTATGCCCACGATCTTCGCCTTGGGAAGATGCGATGCGAAATACAGCGCGCTCAGCCCGATGTTCGCGCCACAATCGATGACGAGAGGGGTCTCGCCGGTCTCCAACATCTTGTTATAGGCCGTGCGTATCCAGGCGAACTGCGGGGCCGTGCTGATGTTGAACTCCTCGGTGTGGAAGATCTGCTCCAGCACTGCATCGTCGCTGGTGCCCTCGCGCACCCAGACGCGGCCGATGCCTTTGACATCAACGGGACGGAGAGCGGGGGAGGTATGGCGCATTGGGCTTGCTCCGTGTGTCGGGCTTCTTGCTGCTCAGCGCCGATTTCTAATCACCTGGCCCACACACCCTCAGTCCGCTTTGAGGCGGCCGACGATGACCAGGTCTCCATCCCGGCTCTTCTTCACAATCACCATCTCACCTGAATCGAGGCTCACGCCCGCCAGAGCGTTAACGACTACTCCGTGGGTGACCAACAGCACACGGCTGTTGTCATCGAGTCCCGCCAGAAAGGCTTTCAGATCTTTGACTTGGCTCTCGCGATACTCGTGCCGGCCAACGAGATTGCTCAGGGGTGCAAATGGCTCGGGCTCTCTGC
>JBKJYG010000419.1:0-3998 GCA_046715905.1 Hyphomicrobiaceae bacterium
CATTCCGGGAATAGGCGTGCCCGTCGATAAACCGATTGTCGGCGCGGTGGCGGGTTGGGTCGTCGGCGGCGGCATGGTGCTGACCACCATGTGCGATCTTCTGGTCGCGGCCGATAACGCCCGGTTCTCCTACCCGGAGGTCAAGGTGGGCTTCTCGGGCGGACTGATCTCCAATCTGGCGGCGCGCATCCCCCACAAGATCGCGATGGAGCTGCTGCTGGTCGGCGACACCATTGATGCCCGGCGCGCCTACGAGGTCGGTTACGTCAACAAGGTCGTGCCCGTGGCGCAACTGTTGCCAGCGGCGCTGGACTACGCGCGGCGGATTGCGGCCACGGCCCCTCTTCCCTCGCGTCTGCTGAAACGGTTCGTCGCGCAAACGCTGCCGCAAAGTCCCACGGAGATCGCGGGCATCGCCAGGGCTCAGGTCGACACCATCAATGCCAGCGCGGATTGGGTCGAGGGCCGCGAGGCCTTTGTCGGTAAGCGCCCACCCCGCTTCATCGGCTCGTGACGCCTCAGTCTCGTGAGGCGTCAGACAGCGTCGGCTATCGCTGCCTGAAAATGAGGGCTAGTCTCCAGGTCGGATGGGAACACTCGAGGGAGCACGCGGGCCATGTCCGAAACAGCAACCGCCAAGCCGATCAAGGTCGGCGACACGACCATTCATCGCATCGTCGAGCAGGAAGCGCCTTTCTTTCCGGTGCACGACTTTTTCCCCAACTTCACGCCCGAGATGATGAAGGAACATCGTTCCTGGCTCGAGCCGCGATTTATCGATCCCGCGAGCGGGAAACTGGTGCTTTGCATTCAGAGCTATCTCGTCGAAACGCCGCAGCACAAGATTCTGATCGATAGTTGTGTCGGCAATCACAAGGAGCGTCCGACGCGCCCCTTCTGGCACAAGATGGCGTCGGATCGCTTCGAGAGAAACCTCGCGGCGACCGGGCATGGCGTCGGCGACATCGATTTCGTCATGTGCACGCACCTGCACACCGATCATGTGGGCTGGAATACACGGCTCGACAACGGTCGCTGGGTGCCGACCTTCCCGAAGGCGCGCTACGTGTTCGCCGATCGCGAGTTGCAGCATTGGACCGAGCGGCACGCCAAGGACCCGACGAGCTTCCCCTGGATCACCGACAGCGTGCTGCCCATCGTGGCGTTGAACCGCGCCGATCTGGTGAAAAGCGAGCACGCCTTCAACGATCTCGTGACCCTCATTTCGACGCCTGGTCACAGCTTTGATCATTTCTCGGTCCAGGTCGGGCGCAAGGGGCAGGACGCGGTCGTCACCGGCGATATGATCCATTCCCCGATCCAGGCGCGCTATCCCGAGATCGGCATGATGTCCGATTGGGACTCCAAGCAGGCCGGCGAGAGCCGCCGCAAGCTCTTCGAGCGCTTCTGCGATACGCCGACGCTGATGTGCACGGCGCATTTTCCCTCCCCCTCCACGCACCGCATCACACGCTGGGAGGATGGGTTCCGGTTCCTCGACGCCTGAGCCCGCCGCTTGCAACCACCACCGAAGGGCATCGAACCATGAACAGCCTGGACAACAGGGTCGCGCTGGTCACCGGAGCTGCGGGCGGCATCGGACGGGAAATCGTCAAAGCCTTTCTCGGCGCCGGCGCCTCGGTCATGGCCGCCGACGTGTCGGAGCAAGGGCTGGCGGCGTTGACAGCCGCGCATGGCGGATCAGCGGCCGGGCAGGACCGGCTTGCCACACTCTGGCTTGATATCTCCGATGCGGCGGCCTGCAGCGCCGCCGTCGAGACCACGCGGCTACGTTTCGGCCGCCTCGACATCCTGATCAACAATGGCGCGCTTGGCATGGGCGCGATCCGCGACGACCACATGACCAATCTGGTCGGCATCGAGGAGCTGACGCCGGACACGTGGGATCGCTTCGTCGCGATCGATCTTTCCGGCGCATGGTATCTGACGAGAGCCGTCGTCCCGCATATGCGCCGCGAGAAGTTCGGGCGCATCATTACGGTGACCACCAGCTTCTTCACGATGCTGCGTGGCGGCTTCCACCCCTATGGGCCTGTCACGGCCGGACTGGAGGCCATGTCGGCGGGACATGCGGCCGAGTTTGCCGGCTCTGGCATCACGGTCAACGTCGTGGTGCCCGGCGGCCCGACCGACACGCCGATGGTGCCGGAGTCGGCCGGCTTCAAGCGCGCCGACCTGATCCCGCCGGTGAAAATGACGTATCCCATGCTGTGGCTGGCATCGGCGGAGGGCGGCAACGTGACGGGCCGGCGCTTCGTCGCCGCCAATTGGGATGAAACGGCGCCAATTGCCGTCGCGCGCGCAGCCTCCGAAGCGCCCATTGGCTGGCCAGATCTTGCCGGAGCGCCGGTGTGGCCGGGCGGCAAGCCTAAAGCCTGATCCCGACTCACCTTAGCACTCGCTTCAAAGGATCTCTCATGGGCACGCGTCTCTCGGGCAAGGTTGCCTTCATCACCGGTGGCGGCGGCGGTATTGGCCGCGCAACGGCCGAGCGCTTTACCGAAGAAGGCGCCAAGGTCGTCATCGCCGAGATCAACGAGGACCTGGGCGAGGCGGCGGCACAATCGGCCCGTCAAGCCGCAGCCAACTCCGGCGGCGATGCGCTGTGCCTGCGCTGCGACATCACGGATAAGGCCAGCGTCACCCAGGCCATCGAAGCGACCATCGCGCGCTTCGGCAAGCTCGACATCCTGCACAACAACGCCGGCGGTTCGACCATCGACGATGGCCCAGTGACCACCGCCCCCGAGGAGGAGTTTTGGCGCGTCATCAAACTCGACCTGTTCGGCACCTTCCTGTGCTCTAAGATCGCCATCCCGCACATCATCAAGGCTGGCGGCGGCTCGGTCATCAACATGTCGTCGAACGTGGCGCTGATGGCGCTCCCCGGCCGCGATTGCTACACGGCCGCCAAAGGCGGCGTGACCTCGATGACCCGATCGATGGCCGTCGAGTACGCGCCGCATAAAATACGCGTCAACGCCATCGCCCCCTCCGTGACGCTTTCGGATCGGGTCAAGCGGCTGATCGAGAAGGTGCCCGAGATCAAGCGCCAGCAGGAGCAGCATCTATTGGGCTTCGGGCTGCCAATTCACATCGCTAACATGGCGGTCTATCTGGCTTCCGACGAATCCGCGATCACCACCGGCCAGATCCTCTCGGTCGATAGCGGCGTGACGATTTACTAGACCTCATCCGCCTTCAGGGGACGACAAACGCATGACACGACCGCTGCTCTTCACGCCGCTCCAGCTCCGGGACGTGTCACTCAAGAACCGCATCGTAGTCGCGCCGATGCACCAATACTCAGCGGTGGCAGGGTTTGCCACCGATTGGCACCTCGTCAATGCGGGCAAGTACGCGCAGGGCGGAGCCGGTTTCGTGATGATGGAATCGACCAAGATCGCCCGTAGCGGTTGCGGCACGGTGGGCGATACCGCGCTCTGGGACGACACGTTCATCGAGCCGCTCGCGCGCTGCGCGGCTTTCATCAAGACGCACGGTGCGGTGGCGGGCATCCAGCTTGGCCACTCGGGCCGGAAAGCGCGGCTTTCGCGGCCCTGGGAGGGCGGCACACCGCTGACGGGAACCGAACCCGAGATCTATGACTGGGAGGGTTGGGAGTTGGTCGCGCCGAGCGCCATTGCGCACACGCCCAAGGCGCCCACCCCGCGAGCCCTGTCGCACAACGAGGTGCGCGATCTTGCGGTCAAGTGGGGCGAGGCCGCCGGGCGTGCCGACCGGGCGGGCTTCGATATTCTCGAGATCCATGCCGCCCACGGCTATCTGATCCACCAGTTCCTCTCCCCCGCCTCCAATCAGCGGACCGACATGTACGGTGGAAGTGAAGCCAACCGCATGCGCTTTGCGGTGGACGTTGCCGAGTGTGTCCGGGCCGTATGGCCGGCATCTAAGCCGCTGTTCATGCGTCTATCCTGCGAGGACGATGCCGGCTGGGATCTGGCCCAAAGCGTGCG
>JBKJYG010000420.1:0-6949 GCA_046715905.1 Hyphomicrobiaceae bacterium
CGGCGTGACCAGGAAATCCTCGGGCCGGATGCCGATTTCAATCTCCTGACCCGGGGTGGCGGTAAAAGCAGCCGCGTCGAAGGCCAGCGCGCCGGCGCCAGGAACCTGAGCCCGCCCTGGTTCGGAGATACGGCCGCGTAAGAGGTTGATCGCCGGCGCTCCGCTGATCGAGGCCACGAACCGCGTCGGCGGTGTGCGGTAGACGTCGCTCGGGCGACCAACCTGCTCGATGGCGCCTTCATTCATGACGACGACCTGATCGGCCAGCGTCATGGCCTCGACCTGATCGTGCGTGACGAAGATCGAGGTTGCTGCGAGCCGGTTATGCAGGCGGCGCACCTCGATCCGCATTTGGACGCGCAGCTTGGCATCGAGATTGGACAGCGGCTCGTCGAACAAGAACGCTTGCGGCTCGCGAACGATGGCGCGCCCCATGGCAACACGTTGACGTTGGCCACCCGAGAGGGCCCGCGGCTTACGATCCAGGAAGTCCTCGATGGCGAGGAAGCGCGCGGCCTCTCGCACCCGCGCGTCGATGGTGGCCTTTGGCGTACCCCGGTTGCGCAACCCATAGGCCATGTTGTCGTAGACGCTCATGTGCGGGTAAAGCGCGTAGTTCTGGAACACCATGGCGATGTCGCGGTCGGCGGGTTCGACCTCGTTGACGATGCGGCCGCCAATCGAAACGCAGCCGGCGCTGATCGTCTCGAGGCCGGCAATCATGCGCAGCAGCGTGGACTTTCCGCACCCCGATGGTCCAAGCAGCACGGTGAACGAGCCGTTGGGCACGACCAGGGAGACGCCCTTCACCGCTTCGACCCCGCCAGGGTAGGTTTTGCGGACATTTTCGAGCGTCACGGCTGCCATTGCGACTGCGTCTCACCAACTTGAGGACGATTGGCCAAGCCGCGCTCGCCGACGGCACCACGGCAATCACTTCTCCGTTTCAACCAGACCCTTCACGAACCACCGCTGCATCAGCACGACCACGAGTACCGGCGGCAGCATGGCCAGCATGGCCGTTGCCAGCACGACATTCCATTCCGTCAGGGCGTCAGATGTCACGATCATCTTTTTGATGCCTATGACCACGGTCTGCATGTCGTCGCGCGTGGTGACGAGCAGCGGCCAGAGGTACTGATTCCAGCCGTAGATGAAGAGAATGACGAACAGCGCCGCGATGTTGGTGCGCGATACGGGCAGCACCGTATCACGGAAGAACTGCAGGGGACCGGCGCCATCGAGCTTCGAGGCTTCGACCAGCTCGTCGGGTATCGTCAGGAAGAACTGCCGGAAGAACAGCGTGGCCGTTGCCGAGGCGATCAACGGCAGGGTCAATCCGGCGTAGGTATCGAGGAGCTGCAGATCGGCGGCGATCTTGTAGGTCGGATAGATGCGCACCTCGACCGGCAGCATCAGGGTCATGAAGATGACCCAGAATGCCGCCATGCGAAATGGGAACCGGAAATAGACCACGGCAAACGCCGATATGATGGAGATCGCGATCTTCCCGGCCGCAATCGTGCTGGCCATGATGAAACTGTTGAGAAGCATGCGGCCGACAGGCTCGCGGGTGGAGCCGCTGGTGCCGATGAAGAGGGTTTTCCAATAGGTCTCAAAGAACAGCGGACCTGGCGTCAACGGCATCTGGCCGTTGGCGATCACCACCTGCGGATGCGTCGAACCGACAAACGTGAGGTAGACGGGGAACAGCACGATTGCCACCCCGAGCACGAGAGCCACGTGGGCGACGATGCGGCTGCTGCGCCTGTTCTCGACCATGGGCTGCCTCAGGCCCACGCTTCCGGGTCGCGCAAAACCGCGGCAACGGCATCGCGACAGACTTCCAGGAGCTTCTCACCTTTTTCGGGCTTGGCGCGACGCGCGTCGCCGACGACGCCGGTGTTGGTGAACTCACGGAATGATCGGTGACGCGCCACCCCCACGGGGCGGGGCGTGGAATTTGCGGGGCCGACCGCATTGGTGAGATTTCCGCTGCGGACGAGATCGGGTGCGACCGCCATCATCAGGCTCGTCTCACCCTCGCAGGCGTGACGGACGCGATCCTGGTCTTCCAGAATGTCCCCCATGCCCGGTTGTGCCAGCTCGAAATAGGTGGTCACGCGCAGCTTGAGGCCGGTCTCGATGGTAAAGTCCGGCAGGAAGGCTGCCAGCGCATGGATATTGCCGCCATGGCCATTCACGATCAGAACCTTGGTGAAGCCATGACGGGAGATGCTTTTCAAAAAGCAGAGCAGCACCGCGCGATAGGTGGCAAGGTCGAACGTGAACGTGCCGCCGAGTTCCATATGATGCTCGGCCAGGCCGCACCACAGCGTCGGGGCAACGATCACCGGCACTTGGGCACCGACACTGCGAGCCGCCGCGAGGCACACGTTTTCACACAGCACGGTATCGACGCCGACCGCCAGGTGAGGGCCGTGCTGCTCCATCGACGCAACGGGCAGCACGACGATGGCATCCTTGCCCGACAGCTCGCGGATTTCCGCGGCGGTCAGCTCTTTCCAGGCAACCGATTGAGACATCTCGAGACCTCAGTAATTCACCTTGCGATCGATAAAGCGGAACTGGATCGCTGTCAGCCCGACAACGATGATCATCAGGATCACCGATTGCGCCGCCGAGCCACCCAGGTCCGCGCCGAGCTTACCGTCCTGATAGACTTTATACACGAGCGTTTGGGTGGCCTTGCCTGGACCGCCGCCGGTGACGGCGTCGATGATCCCGAACGTGTCGAAGAACACATAGACGATGTTGACCACCAGCAGGAAAAAAGCCGTGGGCGACAACAGCGGCATGGTGATGGTCCAGAACCGGCGAATGGGGGCTGCTCCGTCGATGGCGGCAGCCTCGTACACCGCGCGCGGGATGGCTTGAAGGCCGGCCAGAAAGAACAGGAAGTTGTAGCTGATCTGCTTCCACGTCGCGGCCAGGATGCACAACGTCATGGCATGCCCGCCGTTGAGCAAAGGGTTCCAGTCGATGCCGAGTGCCCGGAGCCCGCGGGCGACGACGCCGAGCGAGGGCTGGAACATGAAGAGCCACAGCACACCGGCCACCGCCGGAGCGACGGCGTAAGGCCAGATCAGCAAGACTTTGGAAATACCAGCACGCTTGATGTGCTTGTCGGCCTGTACGGCGAGAAAAAGGGCAATGGACAACGACAAGACCGTGACCGCGACGGCAAAGACCAGCGTGGTTGCCATCGAGCGATAGTAATCGCCGTCAGCTAGCAGCTCGCGGTAATTGGCGAGGCCGACGAACTCGGTTCGGAGACCGAACGCATCTTGCAGCAGCAGCGATTGGTAGACCGCCTGGGAAGCCGGCCAATAGAAAAAGATGAAGGTTACGGCAAGCTGTGGCCCGAGCAGCAGGAGCGGCAACATCCAGCCGCTGAAGATTGCCCGCTTCTCCATCGTGGCCTCGTCCTCACCCCTCAGTTTTTTGCACTCACTTGGGAACGGTTCTCTCGAACTGCCGCAAGACGGCGTTGCCGCGTGTCACGGCATCATCCAGCGCTTGCTTGGCTGACTTGTTGCCAGCAAGTGCCGCCTCGAACTCTTCCGCCCACATGTCCCGCATCTGCACCATGTTGCCCAGGCGCAGTCCGCGCGAATTTTCGGTCGGCGGCTTGTTGGTGAGTTCGATCAGCGGGGTCTCGAGGTAGGGCGCGCTGGCATAGAAACCGGAGGTCTTGACCTTATCGTAGGCGGCCTTGGTGATCGGCAGATAGCCTGACTCGGTATGCAGCCGGGCCTGACGATCGGTCGCCGACAGGAAGGTGAAGAACTTCGCCACACCTTTGTATTCGTCTGGCTTCCGGCCCGTCATCACCCACAGCGAGGCGCCGCCAATGATGGAGTTCTGCGGCGCGCCTGAAACGTCGGGATAATAGGGCATCGGCACCGAGGTAAAGTCGAATTTGGCGTTTGCCTTGACGTTGCCGAAAAAACCTGAGGACGTCAGGAAGATGGCGCACTCGCCGCTGGTAAACCGGCCTTCGCCTGCGTTGGTGCGACCCGAGTAGTCATAGGTCTTGTCTTTCTGCAGCTCCACCAGCGTTTCGAGATGCTTCACATGCAGGGGCGTGTTGAATTTGAGCTCGGTGTCGAAGCCGTCCATCCCGTTGGCCTTGGTCGCCAGCGGCACGTTATGCCAGGCGGACAACTGCTCGAGGTTGACCCACGTCACCCAGGCATTGGAAAAGCCGCAGTTGGGGTGACCGTTGGCTTTGAGCTTCTTGGCGGCTTCGAACACCTCCGGCCAGGTCTTGGGCGGGTTGGCCGGATCGAGGCCAGCCTTGCGCAGGCTGTCGCGGTTGATCCACATCACCGTACTCGACGAATTAAAGGGAAACGAGAGCATGTCCCCTTTGGTGGTGGAGTAGTAGCCCGTGATCGTAGGCAAGTAGCTTTGCGGGTCGAAGGCTTCCCCCGCCTCCTTCATCAGCACGTGTACCGGCTTGATGGCGCCGCCGGCCGACATCATGGTCGCCGTGCCGACCTCGAACACCTGCAGGATATGCGGGGCGCTGCCCGCGCGGAAGGCCGCGATGCCAGCATTCAGCGTGTCGGGGTAACTGCCCTTGTAGGCCGGGACAACCTTGAACTCCTTCTGGCTGGTGTTGAACTCCTCGGCCAGCCGGACGACCACCTCGTTATTGCCACCCGTCATGGCGTGCCACCACTGGATCTCGACCTGAGCCCGTGCCGCCGAGGTCAGCAAACCCAGCACAGCCAGTCCCGACGCCATCGCACCGAAAAGCCACCGCCTGCAGGTCATGAGCAACCTCCCTTCAAAACGCCGAGCTTCGGTTGGCTCAGTCACACCCGTATGACACGATCGCCGGCATCCTGGGGGCCGGAGGTCGAGAAAGCAATCCAGGTTTATGCCATGAATCCAGACGAGGGGGATAACTCGCTGGGCCGACCTTCCGGTTGCCGCTAGAATGACCAAGGCTCCCCCTCGCAGCCACGAAAGGACCCTCATGACCGAAGTCAGCACGCACGAGGCCCTGCGCGGTCTCTATGAACAGCCCAGCGAACTCTCTTTGAAGAAAGAACTCACCGCGCTCGACCGGCATTGCCGCGATTTCATAGCGTGCTCGCCCTTTGTGGTGCTGTCGACGGCCGACTCGGAAGGCTGGCCCGACGCCTCGCCCCGCGGCGATGCTCCGGGGTTTGTCGCATCGGTCGACGACCGGCACCTGCATCTGCCGGATCGGCCAGGAAACAATCGCCTGGACAGCCTCGAAAACCTGATGGCCAACCCAAAGGTCGGGTTGCTGTTCCTGGTGCCCGGCCGGCTCGAGACGCTCAGGGTCAATGGCGCCGCGCGCCTGCTGCATGATCCGGCGTTGCTCGCCCGCCACGCGGTGCGGGGGAAGCCGGCGCGCTCGATCATCGAGGTGACCGTGCGCAGCGTCTATTTCCAGTGCGGCAAGGCCGTGGTGCGGTCGGCGCTGTGGCGCAAGGAGCAGTGGCCCGCGATCGACGGCCTGGCAACCTTTGCCGAAGCGCTCTCCGATCAGATCGCCGGCTCAGAGAAAGCGTCCGTGGCAGAACGACTTGAAACAAGCTACCGCGATCGGCTCTACTGAAGCAGCGATAACAGCAGCTTCAGGGGTCGAGTTCGACGTCCCAATAGAGGTAGTCAAGCCAGCTCACGTGCAGGTAGTTGGGCGGGAACAGCCGGCCGTTGCGTTGCAGCTCAAAGACGGTCGGGCGGTAGGGCCACTGGCTGGGCCGCATACCCGCGCGCTCCGGCATCATGCCGCCCTTAGCCAAGTTGCAGGGCGAACAGGCGGCGACGACGTTATCCCAACGGGTCTGCCCGCCGCGCGAACGCGGGATGAGATGGTCAAACGTCAGATCGTCCCTGGAGCTGCAGTACTGGCACGTGAACTTGTCACGCAAAAACACATTGAACCGCGTGAATGCGGGATAGAGCGCCGGCTTCACGTAGGTCTTCAACGACACGACGCTCGGCACGCGCATCTCGAACGAGGGACTGCGCACGAAGCGGTCGTATTCGGAGACGATATTCACCCGGTCGAGGAAAACGGCCTTGACGGTTTCCTGCCAGCTCCACAACGAGAGGGGATAGTAGCTGAGCGGCCGGAAATCCGCATTCAACACGAGCGCGGGAAGGTTGAGGGATGTCGCTGCGTGTGCGTTCACGAGACTATTAGCCCTGCTGGACCAGTCCGAATCGCACTCGGAGGATAGACCTAGAACGCAGATACTACCGGTCTGTATCCGTTATGTGAAGGCTCAGGCGGCAATTCGCGCCGGCCGCTGTGGAAAGACAGCTTGCAAGAACCCGCCAAGGGCCGGCCAATCATGAAGGCTCGCCGATATTTGATTGGTTCGTGCGCGTGCAGGGGCTAGCCTGGGAGGCGTGAGCCAATCCACAGGAGAAGGATCGCCATGGGCAGTCTTGCCGGACGCGTCGCCCTCGTGACGGGTTCAGCCCGCAATATTGGCCGGGCAACGGCGCTGAGACTGGCGGCCGATGGGGCCGCCGTCATGGTGCACGCCAAAACCGATCGCGAGGGCGTAGAGGAAACTTGCCGTCTCATCACCGCCAGCGGCGGCAGCGCAGCCTCGCATCTTGTCGATCTGTCGACAGAAACCGGCGCCAAAAGCCTGATCGAGGCCACTGTTGCACGCTTCGAGCGGCTGGACATCCTGATCAACAACGCCGCCATCCGGCGCAATACCCCGATCACCGAGATGAGTTTTGCCGAATGGCGCGAGGTGATCGGCTCGAGTCTCGATTGCGCGTTTCTGGCGACGCGCTACGCCGTCCCGCACATGATCGAGCGCAAGTGGGGCCGCATCGTCTCACTCAGCGGCCTCTCGATGTTTACGGGGATACCGGGGCGTGCGCACGTGTCCGCGGCCAAGGCCGGCATGATCGGCATGTC
>JBKJYG010000421.1:0-16948 GCA_046715905.1 Hyphomicrobiaceae bacterium
TATCGCAACTTCGCCACCAAGCTCTGGAACGCCACCCGGTTCGCCCAGTTGAACGACTGCCGCCGCGTGCCGGGCTTCGATCCAAAATCGGCCAGCCAAACCGTCAACCGCTGGATCGCCGGCGAAACGGAGCGCGCCACCACGGCCATTACGACCGCGATCGAAGGCTACCGGTTCAATGAAGCCGCCAGCGCTGCCTACGAGTTCACTTGGGGCACGGTCTGCGACTGGTACGTCGAGCTGACCAAGCCCATTCTCGCTGGCGCCGACGAGGCCGCAAAGGCCGAAACCCGCGCCATGACGGCCTGGGTGCTGGACCAGATCTATGCGCTGCTACACCCCTTCATGCCATTCCTGACGGAGGAACTCTGGGCCAGGACCGGCGACAATGGTCCAGCACGCGCAAGCTTGCTCGCCTTGGCCGCATGGCCGCAGTTGACGGGTTTGCAGGATGCCCAGGCCGACCATGAGATCGGCTTGCACGTCCGCCTGGTGTCGGAGATCCGCTCGGTGCGCTCGGAAATGAATGTCCCCGCAGCGGCTAAAATTCCACTCGTGATCATCGCACCCTCGAGCGCCACCAGGCAGTGGGCCACCGCTTACCACGACACCATCGTTCGCCTCGCGCGGCTCGACGGTATCTCGTTTGCCGACCGGGCGCCCGAAGCCTCTGCGAACGTGCAAGTGGGCGATTCCAACGGCGCCCTTCCACTTGCCGGCGTCATCGACATGGCGGCGGAGCGCACGCGGATCAGCAAGGATATCGCCAAGGGCGGAGCCGAGATCCGGAAGGTCACCGACCGGCTCGGCAATCCGCAGTTCATGGCACGCGCGCCGGAGGAAGTCGTCGAGGAGCTGCGGGAGCGGCAGGTGGATTGGGAAGCCCGCTTGAAACGGCTTTCGACGGCCCTCGTCCGCATTGATGCGGACTGATTTTTTGCCCCTACCCGTGAGGAGCTTCAGTGCTCATGCGAACGGGCGCCACTCTTAATGCGCCCTGCATCGCGCTACCGAGTTGCTGGGTGTCAAATGGCTTTTTGATCACCGGCCAACCCTTCAGGCCGGTTGCAATGCGCGACGTTTCGTGGCCCGTGGCAACAACGATCGCCAACCCGCGCACCATGATGATCTCCGCCACCGGGTCGACGCGCTGGCCAGTCAAGTCGAGATCGAGCACAGCCAGATCGAAGGTGAGCTGTCGCGCCTTCTGCAGCGCGTCGGCGACCCACGAGGCTGTTCCGGCGACAACGCAACCCAATTCGTTAGCCATGTCGCTGACATCGAGGGAGATCAGCGGCTCATCTTCAACAATGAAGACACGCACCCCGGTTTTGCTGCACGCCCTGCCGTCGGTGGTGCGCACACTGCGGTTCTCAAAGATTGAGCTTCGCTTGAGGAGTTGGCCCACCAAATTTCTCCCCCAACTCGTGAGTTGGAACGCTGGAGAGACGAGAAATCGAACTGTAACAGTCTGTCAGACGCTTTTATTGTTAATGACTAGGATTATATGCCACAAGTCGATTGATGTGTATAGCGGATTGGAACGTCGATAGTAACCCACCCCGCAATGTATGTGGAGCCTGAACCAACACGGTCGCGCTGGCTGCCTTCAACAGCCGCGCCATAGGCAAAGGAACTGCCGTGGCAAGCGTGCGTTCGGTCCGCAGCGTTCATTCCGCGTCACGATCTGCCGGCGTCACGATCTGCTGACGCAAGATGTTGGGGAGCTGGCCCGTGCAGCCATCGGAAGTCGCAGAGCGGGTGGAACGGAACATCAAAACTCTCGTCGAGCGGGAGAAACGCGAGGAGCAATCGTTTTCGTGGTCGGAACGATTGGCGCATTTGATCGGCTCATTCGCGGGGTCGATGACATTTGTCACCGTGCATGTCATTTTCTTTGGCCTCTGGACGGCCAGCAACTTGGGTCTGCTGCGGGCCGTACCCGCGTTCGATCCGACGTTTACGATCCTTGGCACCACAGCCTCCGTAGAGGCGATCCTCCTCTCTACATTCATCCTCATCAATCAAAACCGCATGCAATTGCGAGCCGATAAGCAGGCCGACCTCAATCTGCAAATCAATCTTTTGGCCGAAACGGAAGTGACCCGGATTTTGACGATCGTGACCGAACTCGGACAACGTTTGAACCTGCCTTCCGCCGGTCACCCAGAGCTGGAAGAGCTCCAAAAGGACGTCGAGCCCGGTGCCGTGCTCGACACCATCGATGCCCGTCAGGCGCAGCGCTGACCAGCCAACGGCTACCGGTCAGGCTCACTATTGCGCATCGGGCGATGCTCAGAATTGGACGAGCGCACCTTGCATCTGCAAAAACGCAGCTGATCCGGGTGCTGCCGCATGACGATCGTGCGATCGCGCGAGGCTCAACCCTTGACGCCCCGCGATTTGAGAAAGCCAGGGTTGCGCACGCGCAGCTCCGCGATCAGCAGTTTGCGCAGCCCGGAACGGAGTTCGGTTGCATCATCGCCGCCGTCAACCTTGCCGCTGCGAAGGTCCAGGGCAAGCTGGCGCATGCTCCCTTCGCCGTCGTCGTAGATCGGATCGAGCAGCTCCCATTGCGCCGATTCCGGCTCGAGCGCGATCTCGCGGCGCGCGATTTCGAGCGCGCTCGTCATCATCGCCACCGTATACCGTTTGTCTGCGGGCAGATCGGGGCTGATCTCGCCCTTGAGCGTCTCGATGACAAGATCGATCAGCGCATCGGCGTTGAGCTGTGGGCCCGTCATGCGCGCGCCTCCTGGGTCGCAGACTTTTCAATCAGCTCGAGCGCATCGAACTCCATTTCCGCCGGCATCAATCCGGTCAGCGCAAGTTCCAGAGACCGCTCGCCGCCATTGAGAAAGCGATCGCCCTGCAAAAGCGCGATCGCCGCCCATCGCGCCGCGGCCAGCACCTCGAAATACTGGATCTCTCCGGCCGTGACGCGGACCTCGGCCTGCCCATTGTAGGCGTCGAGGAGTGAGGCAAACCGGGCTATACCGCCCGCCACCTTGTCATCGTTGCCAAACCTCCAACAGCGCGCGATGAACCAGCCGAGATCCTCGCGGGGATCGCCCCAATGACAAAATTCCCAGTCAAGGATGGCGGTCAGCCGGCCTGCGTCGACCATGTAGTTGCCGGTGCGGAAATCGCCATGCACCAGCGTCAATGCCGAAGGCTCGGGCGCGTGGGAATGGAGCCAGGACAGGATATATTCGAGCGCCGGCCGCGGCTCACTGGCGGCATCGAGGCTGGCGCGCAACTCCGCCACCACACGACGCGCCGGATTTCCCGCTGCATTGCCCATTGGGATGGGAAGGAACGCCAATATCCCGTTCCGCGGCTTAATGGCGTGGATTTTCGCCAGCTCGCTGCCGATCTGCGCCGCCAGCGTGTCGCCAAAAGCGGGTAGGTCGGGATCACGCACGATGCGGCGGGCCTGCGCCGCGCCGTTGATCCAGGCCTGGATCGCGAACGGTGCTCCGATCACGCCCGCGTCGGGATTGATCGCGATCGGCTCGGCGACCCGCACGCCGTGCTGGAACGCGGCCTCGATACACCGGAATTCGGCGACGCGGTCGAGGCTGACGGCCAGCCGGACGGCGGCATTGGTCCGCAGAACCCACCGATGCGCGCCAGCCCTGGGCCCACCCTCGATCTCAACTTCGAGCTTCCAGTTCTCCTGCACCGCCCCACCCGACAGCAGCTCAGCCGTGCGCACGACCACGTGCCGGGCCTCCAGCGTCGCGGCAAGCCATGTGGCCAGAGCGTCCCACTTGGTGTCGTCGAAGGTTCTCGGTCTGCTGGCCACGATCGCTCTCGCTATTCCGTCGGCAGCAGGTGCCCGCCATCAACGGTGAGCACGGCTCCTGTCATGAACGATCCCGCACGCGAAGCCAGGAGCAGCAAGGGTCCGTCCAGCTCCTCGACCTGTCCGAGGCGACGGAACGGCACGTGCGCGATCATGCGCTTGCCACCTTCGGTGGACCAGAAGCTATCGTTGAGCTCGGTCGCGATGTAACCCGGCGCCAAGGCATTGACACGGATGTTGTCGCGCGCAAGCTCCAGCGCCATGGTGCGTGTCAGCGCCAGCACGGCGGCCTTGGAGGCAGCATAGGCCGATAGTGTTCTGATGGCCCCGAGGCCGACAATGGACGCGATGTTGACGATCGACCCGCCGTGTCCCGCTGACACCATCCGCCGGGCGGCTTCCTGGCCGACGCGGAAAACGCCATCGAGGTTCACGTCCATGGTGTTGCGCCACTGCGCTTCGGAGATGCGCGTGAACCATGCCGGTTCGGAAATTCCGGCGTTGTTGATGACGATGCTCACGGGACCGAGTGCTGCTTCAGCCGCATCGAATGCGGCCGTGACGGACGCCGGTCGTTTGACGTCGAGTTCGACAGCCACGGCTCTGCTGCCCGAGGGGTCGATTTCGCGCGCCAGCTCCTGCAAGCGATCCAGACGTCGCGCGGCGATCGCCACCTTGGCTCCGGCCCTGGCCAGCACACCCGCGAAATGCCAGCCCAGACCCGACGAGGCGCCCGTCACCAGCGCTGTTTGTCCCTCGAGCGAAAATTGATCCAGGGGTGGCGGCATCAGAAGGTTCCGATGAAGTCGCGTTTGCCGATATCGACCCCGTTATGACGCAGGATGTCGTAGGTTGTCGTGACGTGGAAGAAGAAGTGCGGAAACGCATGCGTCATCAGATAGGCATGGCCTTTCAGCGTCAGCGGCTTTTGCGCCACCGTCAGGGTGATGTCCCGTGTTTCCGAGCCCTCAAGCTGGGCCCGCGTGAGGCCGCCCAAATAGTCGATGGCCTTCGTCAGACGCGCCTTGAGGTCGGCCAACGAGGCCTCATTGTCCTCCCACTTGGGGATCTCGACGTTGGCCAGCCGCGCGCCGGCTCCCTTCGCCATGTCGGTCGCAATCTGCACTTGCCGCTTCAAAGGCAGCATGTCAGGGGCGAGCCGCGCCTCTGCAAACACAGAAGGCTCGATCTTGCGCGCGGCGGCGTTTGCTTCTGCCTTGTCTAAAACGGCAATGAGATTGCGCATCATGCGCTGGAACACGGGGATCGAGGTGTCATACATGGAGACAGGCATCAAGCGGCACTCCGAATGAGGGGGAGACGAGACCAGAAACGGCAGGAGAAGAACGCGCGACCCGTCGACCGACGGCCCGGCCGGATCGCGCCTGCGGATCAGAGGGCGATCTCCGATGCCGCGTCGAAGAAATGCACCCGCTCGGGATTGATGGCAAGCCGAACCGTGTCGCCAGGCCTCGCACGAACGGTCGGCTCGACGCTCGCGACCATGCTATTTGGACCGGTTTTGAGGTCCAGCAGGATCTGGGAGCCGAGTTGCTCGGCCACTTCGACACCACCCTCGAAGGTGAACTCCTGCGGGTCGGCGCTGTTGGCCATGCGCAAATCCTCGGGCCGGATGCCGAAGGTTGCCGGACGGCCGGCGTGCGCACTGAGACGCTGCGTGAGATGGTCGGGGACCTTGATCCGCATGCCCGGCCCTTCGGCGAACAGGCCGCTGCCGTTCTTGCTGATCGTGACCTCGGCAAAGTTCATCGCCGGCGAGCCGATGAAACCGGCCACGTATCGGTTGGCGGGCGTATTATACAGATCGAGAGGCTCACCCACCTGCTGGATCAGACCGTCTTTCATGACCACGACGCGATCGCCGAGCGTCATGGCCTCGACCTGGTCATGGGTTACGTAAACCGCCGTTGTGCCCAGGCGCTGGTGCAGCTTCTTGATCTCGACCCGCATCTGCACGCGCAGCTTGGCGTCGAGGTTGGACAATGGTTCGTCGAACAGGAACACCTGTGGATGCCGCACGATGGCGCGACCGAGCGCCACTCGCTGCCGCTGGCCGCCCGACAGCATGCGCGGCTTGCGTTTCAAATGATCCTGGATGCCCAGCAGGTCGGCCGCGTCGCGCACGCGCTTGTCAATCTCGTCCTTTGGAAATTTCCGCATCTTGAGCCCGAAGGCCATGTTGTCGAAGATCGTCATATGCGGGTAGAGCGCGTAGTTCTGGAACACCATCGCTATGTCCCGATCCATGGGCGGCAGGTCGTTGACGACGGTGTTGCCGATCAGGATCTGCCCCTCGGTAATCGTTTCGAGGCCCGCGACCATGCGCAAGGTCGTGGTCTTGCCGCAGCCCGAGGGCCCGACGAGCACGACAAATTCGTGGTCTTTGATCTCCAGGGACACGCCCTTGACGGCATGAAAGTCGTCATAGTGCTTATGAACCTGACGGATCGATACGTTTGCCATCTGACAACTTATCCTTTGACCGAGCCCGTGAGGCCGGAAACGTAATGCTCGACGAAGAACGAATAGGCGATGGCAACCGGGATCGAGCCCAGCAGCGCCCCGGCCATCAAGGCTCCCCAGAAGAACACATCACCGCGAATGAGCTCGGAAACGACGCCGACCGGCACCGTTTTCTGATCGGGCGAGGAGAGGAACACCAGCGCGTAGATAAACTCGTTCCAAGATAGCGTGAAAGCGAAGATGCCGGCTGACAGGATGCCTGGAACCGCGACCGGCAAGATGATGTAGAACATCGCCTTGAAGCGCGTTGCGCCGTCGATCCGCGCGCATTCCTCAAGTTCCTTCGGGATGGCCTTGAAGTAGCCCATCATCAGCCACGTGCAGAACGGGATCAGGAACGTCGGATAGGTCAGGATCAACGCCCACGGCGTGTCGCCCAGATTGTAGTTGCGGATAATTTCGGAGAGCGGGATGAAGAGCAAGGTTTGCGGCACCAGATAGGTGACGAAAATCGCCGTCCCGAGGCCACCCGCAAACGGGAAATTGAGCCGCGACAGCGCGTAACCGGCCAACACGCCGCAGAACAGCGAAATTATGGTCGAGCAGATGGAGATGAACATGGTGTTCCACAACCATGTCCCGAACGCCGTCTCGTCAAACAGGTATTTGACGTGTGCCAGCGTCGGGCTCCAGGTCCAGAACGGCGCATAGTTCGGGCGTTGCCAGGCGACATAGAGCTCATTGTCAGGCCTGAACGTCGTAATGACCATCCAGTAGAACGGAAACAGCAGGAAAATCAGGAACAGAGCGAGGGGTAGCCGAAAGAACACCCAACGCCGCCAGGCTGCACCTTCAATCATGATCTCTGTTCCAGTTGCGGTCGAGACAGGCGCCTGCGCCCTGGCTCCGGAAGTCTTGTCCTTGAGTGCTGGGCAGCATGTTTCCACAAGCTCTCATCACCGCGTTTCCACACGTTTGCATCAGCGCGTTTCCACACGTTTGCATCAGCGCGTTTCCACGCGACGGATATACAGCAGCTGCACGATGACGATGGCGAAAAGGATCGGGAACATCGCCAGCGATATGGCGGCGCCTTGGCTGAGCAGCCCCGTTCCCACACCCATCTGATAGGCGTAGGTCGCAAACAGGTGTGTGGCATTGGCCGGTCCGCCGCCCGTCATCACGTACACGATCTGGAAATCGGCGAACGTCTGGATGATCGAGAACAGCACCACGACCATGGTGACCGGCAGCAACAGCGGCCACGTAATGTACCAGAACCGCTGCAGCGGCTTGGCCCCGTCAATGGCGGCCGCCTCACTCAAATCGGGACTGATCGTCTGCAGTCCGGCCAGCAAGGAAATGGCAAAGAAGGGCACGCCGCGCCAGATATTGACGATGATGATCGACCACATCGCGAGATGCTGGTCGCCAAGCCAGTTCAGGCCGCCGCTCGTGGTGATCAAACCCACCTTGTAAAGCATCCAATTCAATACGCTGAATGTCGGGTCAAACATCCACTTCCAGGCGAACGTGGACAGCACCGTGGGGATGATGAAGGGCAACAGAATGAAGGCGCGCGTAAACGCCTTGAACTTGAAGTTCCGGTTGAGCAGCAGGGCTAGCCATAAGCCGAGCGCCAACTTGAAAATGGTTGTGATCAGCGTGTACCAGCAGGTATTCCAGACCACCGCATGGAAGATAGGATCGGACAGGAGCCGCGAGAAGTTGTCCAGGCCGACCCATTGGCCCGGCACGCCCACCCTGCTATCGGTCACCGACAGCAGAATGCCGCGCACGAATGGATAGGCGATGAACAGCCCGAGCAGCGTCAGCGTCGGCAGCAGGAGCACGGCGGCAAGCCAACGCTCGTCTTCCAGCGGACGCCAGGGACGGCGGGGAGGCGGCGAGGAGAACGGTACGGACTGGGCGGTAACGGCCATCGGCAAGGCACTCCAGCGTAACCAGAACGAGACGCCCAAACGCAATCGAGCGCTGTGTCTCAGCCGGCTGGCAAATCGTGTGAGCGGAGACGGGACGGTGACGCTCGGCCACCGCCCCGAGTAGCGATTAGACGTAAATGCGCTTCAGTTGCTCCTCGCAGGCCTTGACCGCCTCTTCCGCGGACTGGCCTTTGATGGCCCCGGCGAACATGTTGCCGATCAGGTATTTGGTGAGCACTTCCGCGGCCTTCGCATTCGGCGGGCCAGAGAAACCGGGCGTTTGACCGAGCTTACCGGCGACCCGATAGGGCTCCATGATCTTGTCTTCGTCCCACATCTTGCTCTTCTCCCACTCGACGGTAGCGCCGGAGTAGAAGCCTTGCCCTTGCGAGAACCATTTTTCATAGTTCGCGGCGGTGTGGAAATACTTGAGCAGATCCTTTGCGGCCTTCTGGTTCTTCGAATAGCTCGGGACAACATGACTCTGGAACGTGTGGAACCCGAACTGGCCCTTCGGACCAGCCGGAAGCGGGGTATGGAAGATATCGTCCTTGAGCGGAATGCCCTTATCGGTCTTGTACTGATCCGGTTTCCGCTTCGCCTCAATGTAGATCGAAGCGCCATTCAGCGTGGCGCTCACGGTGCCCGCCAGGAAGGCACGATTGTTGGACGCGTCGTCCCAGGCGAGGCCACCCTCGTCCATGCTGTCCTTCCAGAAGGCGGTCATGTATTTCACCGCCTCGATGGTCTCCTTCGAGTTAATGACGACCTTCCCGGCCTCATCGACTTCGCGGCCGCCGAACGACCACAGGAACGGATAGGCGAAGGTTGGCGGGTCGCCGAAGGATTGGCCGAGCGACTGGCCGATGGGGAAACCTTTGGCCTTGAGTTTCTTGCCGGCCTCCCGATACTCGTCCCACGTCTTGGGCCCCGCGGGCATTCCGATTTCGGTGAACCAGGACTTGCGATGGGCCGTCATGGCACCCACGATGCCGAACGGCATCGAGAAATACTTGCCGGCGGCGCTGCAATTGCCCTCGGAAATCTTGTAATAGCCGCCTTGCGCCGTCCCGATCTCGGTGGCGACATCGGTCAAATCGACCAGGCTCTTTTCGTAAAGATGCGGGTGATTGTTGAACAGCATGATGATGTCGGGACCCGCGCCCGACTGGATCGCCGATGTGATGCGCGGCTGAAGATCGTTGCCGTTGACGCGCTCGAAGTTGACCTTGATGCCGAGGGCCTTTTCGGCTTCCGGCAAGACCTTCTCACGAATGGCCGCATCGGAGGCAGGCACGAAGTCGTTCCAGCGGAGCCAATGCACCGTCGTCGTCTGCGCCAAAGCCGGTGAGCGGCCCGTCGCCAGAATCCCGGCCATGCCGCCGGTACCAATGGCAGCGGCACTGCCGGACGTTGTCACAATAAACTCGCGACGTGTAACCTTAGGCATTCAAATCCTCCCAAAAAGCGCGGGGCTGTTTGAGCACCCCTGCCTGCATTGACTTCGGTCAGTGTACGCGGGCGGATTAAACAGAACAAGCATCGCGTAACGACAATCCGGCGTTGAGGCAGTCGACTTGGCCGGGTGGGGTCGCAGGGCGTTGACAGACGTATGCTAGCTTGAGCTTTAGCTCCTCAACGGGATAGTAATTCCGCGAGACGCAAAATCTGGGTCAAATGGCTCTTTTGGGAACGGCAGCATGGCACAAGAGAGCAACGTCAAGATCGATGGGGCCCGGCTCTGGGACAGCCTCATGGAGATGGCTCGCATCGGGGCGACCCCCAAGGGCGGGGTCAACCGGCTGACTCTAACCGATCTCGACCGGCAGAGCCGTGATCTTTTCGCCCGCTGGTGCGGGGAGGCCGGGTGCGCGATCACGGTCGATCGCATGGGATCGATGTTTGCACGGCGCCCTGGTTCCGACGACGCGCTGCCCCCCGTCATGCTGGGCAGCCACCTCGACACGCAGCCGACGGGCGGCAAGTTCGATGGCGCATTGGGCGTGATGGCGGCGCTGGAAGTCGTGCGCACATTGAACGACCTGGCGATCACCACCCGGCACCCCATTGAAATCGCCATGTGGACCAACGAGGAGGGCTCTCGCTTTGCCCCGGCCATGACGGCATCCGGCGTGTTTGCAGGTGTGATCCCGCTCGAACATGCGCTCGGGATCAAAGATCCCGAGGGTCGCGAGATCGGCGCCGAGCTGGCCCGCATCGGCTATGCGGGCGACACACCCGTGGGTAAACGACCGGTGCACGCCTTTTTCGAACTGCACATCGAGCAAGGTCCCATCCTCGAGGAGGAAGGCATCGAAATCGGCATTGTGACGGCGGCCAATGGGCAGAAATGGTATGAGATCACGCTCACCGGCGTCGAAAGTCATGCCGGACCGACGCCCATGGACCGGCGTCGCGACGCGCTCCTGGGAGCCGCCCGGATCATCGAAAGCGTCAACGCCATCGGTTTCGCGCATGGCCCGTCGGCCTGCGCCACGTGCGGCATGATCGAGGCCTACCCCAACTCACGCAACGTCATTCCTGGACGCGTTTTCCTGACCGTCGACTTCCGCCATCCGGACGCCTCCAGCCTGGCCACCATGGACCGGGAGCTCAGGGGCGCCCTCGACGACATCGCCAAGCGAACGCGGCTGCGGTGCGACGTGCAGATGGTGGCCGATTTTGCGCCCCAACCCTTCGACGCTGGCTGCATCGCGGCGGTTCGCCGGGCCGCGCAGCGCTTTGGTTATTCGACGCGGGACATCACCTCCGGGGCTGGGCACGATGCCGTGTACCTTGCCCGCGTCGCGCCGGCAGCGATGATCTTCACGCCGTGCATCGGCGGCATCAGCCATAACGAGGCCGAAGACATGAAGCCCGAGTGGGCGGCGGCGGGCTGCAACGTGCTGGCCCACGCCGTGCTTGAAACGGCGGTGATCCTCGGGGGCAAGTCTTGAATGCAAGCGCGCGCACCAACGGCCAGAATGGCATCGCGGCCGAGTTCCAGCCCCGCGAACACGCGCGCAGCATTGCCGCCAGCGAAAACGGAATCGGCTTCCACTTGCCGCCCATAACGGCGAGCGCGACGTCGAGGCCGCAGGGGAGGTCATCGGTGGATTTGCAATATCTTATACTTACCTTGAGGTAGGTTCTAGTCCGTATGAAAGGGCGACGCCATATGGTGTTCTAACCACGTTGGAGACGAACATGAGCAGGCTACAAGGCAAGGTCGCGGTCATCACGGGTGCCAACAGCGGCATAGGGCTGGCGAGCGCAAAGCGGTTCGCGCAGGAGGGCGCGCGCGTATTCATGACGGGACGGCGGCAGGCCGAACTCGACGCGGCGGTGGCTAAGGTGGGCGGCAGTGCGCAGGGGG
This sequence comes from Hyphomicrobiaceae bacterium, assembly GCA_046715905.1. Taxonomy (GTDB): domain Bacteria; phylum Pseudomonadota; class Alphaproteobacteria; order Rhizobiales; family Hyphomicrobiaceae. The sequence continues at coordinate 11,612 of JBKJYG010000421.1, forward strand.
TTCAGGGCGACGTGTCAGACCTGGCCGACCTGGACCGGCTCTACCAGGTCGTGCGCGACGAGGCGGGACGGATCGACGTCCTGTTCGCCAATGCCGGGGGCGGCGACTTCGCGCCGTTCGGCGAGATCACCGAAGAGCAGTACGACCGCACCTTCGACAGCAACGTCAAGGGCACGCTGTTCACCGTGCAGAAGGCGCTGCCGCTACTGAAGGACGGTGCGTCCGTGATCTTGACCGGGTCGACCGCCGCCAGCAGGGGCTATCCCGCGTTTAGCGTTTACAGTGCGAGCAAGGCCGCGATCCGCAATTTCGCCCGTGGCTGGATCGTCGACTTGGGGCCCCGCAAGATTCGTGTGAACGTGCTCGTGCCGGGCTCGACGCTCACGCCCGGCTGGAGCGCGCTCGCCCCGACCGAGGAGCAGCACCAGGCGTTCGTCGCCATGTCGGAGGCGGCGACGCCGCTTGGTCGCTTGGCGAATCCCGACGAGATCGCCGCCGCCGCGCTTTTTCTCGCCTCCGACGAGAGCAGCTACGTCAACGGTAGCGAACTCTTCGCCGATGGCGGGTCGGCGCAGATATGAGCCGCTCGCGTCTATCTGCTGAGTTGTTCTCCTGATTGACCGGGCAGCGCCTGCTCGTCACCCGAGACTCAACCGGCTTTGCACGCCTGAACGAGTTGTTTGCCGGGCCGCGCAGCGCTTTGGTTATTCGACGCGGGACATCACCCCCGGGGCTGGGCACGATGCCGTATACCTTGCCCGCGTCGCGCCGGCAGCGATGATCTTCACGCCGTGCGTTGGCGGCATCAGCCATAACGAGGCCGAAGACATGAAGCCCGAGTGGGCGGCGGCGGGCTGCAACGTGCTGGCCCACGCCGTGCTTGACACGGCGGTGATCCTCGGGGGCAAGTCTTGAATGCAAGCGCGCGCACCAACGGCCAGCTCTCCAGATTTGCGTTGGCCGCGATGCGTGTCGTAGCCGGTGCGACGCCGCGCACGAAAGCATGGCGTATCCTGCGCGCGGCCGTGTTGGGGCTCATCGGGGCTTACGCGCTCTTGTGCGCGCACATCCTGGTCTTCGAGCGGACCTACACATTCTCTCCCGAGCCTCGTTACGTGACGCCGTCCCAGGCCGGCCTGCAGAACATGAGCGAGCGCGTGCTCACGTCGCCCAACGGCGACCGGCTGGTGGTTTGGCGCGCAACAGCGCAGCCCGGCAAGCCGACGGTGCTCTATTTTCACGGCAACGGCGAAAATCTGGGTTATCGCGCCGGACGGGTGAAGACATTCCAGCAGAACGGGTACGGTATTTTCATGATGGCCTATCCGGGATATTCCGGGAGCACCGGCATCCCGACGCAGGCGACCATAGTTGCCCACGCGGGCCTTGCCTACGACACCCTGCGGGCGGAAAAGCTCGCACCGCGCGATATCGTCATATACGGAGAATCGCTCGGCACCAGCGTCGCGGTTCTCACGGCCGTCACGCATCCAAGCCTCGCCGTGATCCTCGAATCGCCCTTCACCTCGATGGTCGCTGCGTGGCGACAGTTCGTGCCTTTTCTGCCAATCGGGATGCTTCTTCGCGACCGGTTCGACAGCCTGTCCGCCATTCCCGCGCTCAAGGCGCCGCTTCTCATCATGCACGGAGAGAAGGATGGGCTCGTCTCCATCAAACTCGGCCGGGAGCTGTTTGCGGCAGCACCCGAGCCTAAACGTTTCGTGGCCTTTCCAGGAGCCAATCACGTGAACCTTTACCAGCATGGCGCGGCCGATAGCGTGCGGGACTTCATTGAAGATGTGCTGGCCGGAAAGCCGATCTGACGTCCAGGCCGTAAAGCTTCCCGGTTGAGCCTGGACCGCGGTTGGCGCACAATGGTTGTAAATCACGCAAGGAGCATCCCGTGGGCAAGAAAGCTGGTGCGGCCGCACACCGGAGCGGGCTCGGGTCCAAAACCGGACAACCCGGCGCCCACGACATGGGCGGAGAGCGCGCCGGTCCCGTCGATCATCACGAACATACGCCGACGCTGACCGAGCGACGCATCGACGCCATGATGCTGCTCTTGCGCAATGCGCCGCGAAGCTTCTGGGTCACGGACGAGAACCGCCGCACCATCGAAAGCTTAGCCCCGGAAACCTATGCGGCCAGCGGCTATTACGAAAAGTGGACCTACGCTATGCGCAGCCTCCTGATCGAAAAAGGCGTGCTCAGCCGCGCCATCATCGACCGGCGCCTGGCCGAGGTCAAAGCCCGGCCGAGATCTGCCGGGCCCAGCCAGCCGGGAGTTCACGCCCCCGCCAGCCCGCGTCTCAGGACCGGTGGCAAAACACCCCGCGCCGGCGAAAGTCCCCGGTCGCCCGCCCCCGCTGCAGCAAAAGCCCGGCCGGCGAAAGACCTCAGGCCCGGCCCGGCGGCACCAAAAGGCCGCACGTCGGCCCGCTCATCCCGGAGCCGATCGCGATGACCCTGCGCTTCAAGCCCGGCGATGCCGTACGCGTCCGCGAAGGATGGCCGCCAGGGCACATCCGAACCCCGGCCTATTTGCGCGGCAAGCGGGGCCGCGTGCTGCGCGACTACGGTGCGTGGCGCAATCCCGAGCAGCTCGCCTATGGCCAGCCCGGATTGCCCGAGCAGCCGCTCTATATGGTGCAGTTCAACATGCACGAGGTCTGGACCGGCGATGGAGAGTATGGGCCCGCCGACACCGTGACCGCCGATCTCTACGAGCATTGGCTCGACCCCGATAATGAGGCGCCGCGAGGACCAGCATCATGATGCCATCCGCTTCCAATCCCAACCACGACGATGACCACGATCATGATCATGGGCCCGACGATCCCCACCATGGACATGACCATGCTCACGATCACGGACCCTTCCAGCCCGACATCAAGGAACCCTCGGTCGAGTGGGAATTTCTGGAGATCGCGCTGCGCGAGCTGCTGATCGAAAAGGGTGTGCTCACCGCGCGTGAAATCGAGGACAAGATCGAGGAGTGGGACGGCAAGTCGCCGGAGGGCGGGGCTCGCATCGTCGCCCGTGCCTGGACCGATCCAGCCTTTAAAAAACGGCTGCTCGCTGACGGCAATGCCGCTGCGGCAGAGATGGGTTTCGACGTGCCCGGGCTGAAGCTCGTGGTGCTCGAGAATTCGCCCAAGCTGCACCATGTGGTGGTCTGCACCTTGTGCTCCTGCTATCCCCGCACGATCCTCGGGTTACCGCCGTTGTGGTACAAATCCAATGCTTATCGCTCACGCGCGGTGCGGGAGCCCAGGGCCGTTCTCGCCGAATTCGGCACCCATCTGGCGGATAGCGTCGAGGTGCGCGTCGTGGATTCCACCGCCGATTGCCGGTTTCTCGTCCTGCCGAGGCGGCCGGCGGGCACAAAAGGCTGGACCGCCGACCGGCTCGCAGCCCTCGCCACGCGCGATGCGATGATCGGCACCGCGCTTCCGCTCAACGCCGACGGCACGCGAGCGACATGATTTCGGAAGCCCTGTGCCGAGTGTGTATCCGCCCCCGCACCGTTGCCTCCCGATGTCGGTCTGGATTGCTGCCGCGGTTGCAGCACGACCGCGTCGCCTGTTAAACAGCCCGCATGCCTGAGCTCCCCGAAGTCGAAACGGTCCGCCGTGGATTGGAGCCGGTGCTGACCGGCGCCCGGATCCGGCGCGTGCTGCAGCGTCGGCCCGACCTGCGCTTTCCGCTGCCCGACCGCTTTGCCGAGCGCCTGGAGGGACGCACCATTCACCGCCTCGACCGGCGCGCGAAATACATCCTGGCCCATCTCGAGGGTGATCTAGTGCTGGCGATCCACCTCGGCATGACGGGACGCTTCTCGATTTCGCTGCCGCCACAATCCGAACCGCATCAACTTGGCGAATTCACCCACGACGCGGGCCACGATAAGGCGCATGACCACGTCGTGCTTCACATGCAAAACGGCGCCACTGTCACCTACAACGACGCGCGCCGGTTTGGGTACATGAGCCTGATCGCAGCGGGCGAACTTGCCGCTCATCCCCACTTCCGCGGGCTGGGGATCGAACCGTTAGGTCCCGATCTGACGCCAACCTATCTTGCTCAGCGGGCGGGCGGGCGGCGATCGGACCTTAAGGCCTTCCTCCTCGATCAACGCAACATCGCGGGGCTCGGCAACATCTACGTCAGCGAGGCCCTGTTCCGCGCCAGGCTCAATCCGCGTGCGCCCGCCTCCGTTCTGGCTCGCGTCAATGGTCGGCCGACAGTTAAAGCCGAACGCCTGGTGCCTGAGATCCAGCGCGTCCTTACTCAGGCCATCGCCGCGGGAGGCTCCACCTTGCGCGACTATCGCCACACGGATGGCTCGCTTGGCTATTTCCAGCACAGCTTTGCGGTCTACGACCGCGAGGGCAAACCTTGCGTGACACCGGACTGTCGGGGCATGGTGCGCCGGCAAACGCAAGCCGGCCGATCGACCTTCGCATGTCCGGCGTGCCAGCGCTGAGGCTGAGGGTCGCAACCCGTGCCCCGAACGATCATCGGCCCAGACTCATAAAGGCGAAAGGCGAGGCCCCATGACCTATCAGAACATCATCGTCGAGACGAAAGGCCGGGTCGGCCTCATCCGCCTTCATCGGCCAAATGCGCTCAACGCCCTCAATGCCGCGTTGATTGCTGAGCTGTCGGCCGCGATCGACGCTTTCGAGGCCGACGACGCGATCGGTTGCTTGGTCATCACCGGCAGTGAGAAGGCCTTCGCCGCCGGCGCCGACATCAAGGAGATGCAGTCGAAGTCCTACATGCAGGCCTACAAGGAAGATTTCATCGGCAGCTGGGATCGCGTAGCGCGGGCGCGCAAGCCCGTGATCGCGGCCGTTGCAGGTTTCGCCCTTGGTGGGGGCTGCGAGCTGGCAATGATGTGCGACTTCATCATCGCGGCGGATACCGCCAAGTTCGGTCAGCCGGAAATCAAGCTCGGCGTCATGCCCGGCGCCGGCGGCACCCAGCGCTTGGCGCGCTTCGTCGGCAAGGCCAAGGCGATGGATATGTGCCTTTCGGGGCGCAACATGGATGCGGCCGAGGCGGAACGCTGCGGTCTCGTCAGCCGGGTCGTTGCGGCCGCCGCACTCGTCGAGGAGGCTTTGAAATCCGCCGAAGCGATCGCGTCCATGTCCTTGCCGATCCTGATGATGACGAAGGAATCTGTAAACCGGTCGTTCGAGACCACGCTGGGCGAGGGCATTCGCTTCGAGCGCCGGGTGTTTCACGCGATGTTTGCCACCAGCGATCAGAAAGAAGGCATGGCTGCCTTCGTCGAAAAGCGTAAACCCGCGTTCAAGAACGGTTAAAAGG
>JBKJYG010000422.1:0-4559 GCA_046715905.1 Hyphomicrobiaceae bacterium
CGCCGAACAGCTGCAATGCCGGGTTCATTGCCATCTTAGGATTGTCGAATTTCGGGATCGGGCTCGGGCTCATGACATGACGGCCGTTGACAAGAACCGGATAGGAGTAGGTCGTCGACACGTGCCCGAAGCGGGCGATGTCCTCATACAGGCGCACGTGCATCAGGCCGTACTCGCCCCACGCATGCATCTTGCGCGTTTCGGCCTCGGAGGCCTCGAGCTTGCGCAAGGGCTCGGGTTGCGGCACTTGGTAAACAAGCACTTGGCCCTCCCGGAGCGGTGCCTCGGGAATGCGATGCCGCGTCTGGATGATGCTTGCTTGCGCGGTCTCCTCGGTCGTCGCGACCCCCGTGACCCGCACGAAGAATCGGCGGATGGAGACGGCGTTAGTGGTGTCGTCTGCGCCCTGATCGATGACTTTCAGGGTATCCGCCGGTCCGATAATTGCCGCGGTCACCTGGATGTCACCGGTACCCCAGCCACGCGCGAGTGGCATTTCGCGGGAACCGAAGGGGACTTGATAGCCGGGAATGGCAACCGCCTTGAGTAAAGCGCGGCGAATCATCCGCTTGGTCTGCTCGTCGAGATAAGCGTAATTGTAGGCAGGGTCCGGACCCTGCGATTCAGAAGGCGAGGGCTTTGGTGTCGTCATGATCTTGGGCAGCATCCTATTCCGCCGCCTCTGCAGCGTCGAGCGTCGCCGCAGTCGTATCAACTGCGGCCGGAACCGCGTCGTGCTCGCGACGAAGTTTTCGAATCAGCTCCAGCTCGCCCTGAAAATCCACGTAGTGCGGCAGCTTCAGGTGCTCGACGAAGCCGGCCGCCTCGACGTTGTCCGCGTGGTAGAGGACGAATTCTTCCTGTTGGGCTGGAAAGTCCGTCGCCTCGCCGAGTTCGCGCGCCTTCAGCGCCCGATCGACAATCGCCATCGACATGGCTTTTCGCTCGGCATGCCCGAAAGCCAATCCATAACCGCGCGTGAATTGCGGTGGCGCTTCCTTCGAGCCGGTGAATTGATTGACCATCTGACACTCGGTCACCTCGATGTCGCCGACGTCGACGGCGAAACCGAGCTCCTCCGGCACGATTTCAACTGCCACTCTGCCGAGCCGAATTTCGCCGGCGAAAGGGTGGTTGCCGCCGAAGCCGCGTTGCACCGAGTAGGCGAGGCCGAGCAGGAAGCCCTCGTCGCCACGAGCAAGTGATTGCAGGCGCACGTCGCGGCCCGCCGGAAATGCAATCGGATCGCGCGTCAGATCGAAGGGTTTTGGATCTCCGGCCTGCTGCATCTCGGGCTCGAGCAGACCCTCGCGACCGAGAATATCGGGGACGCGTGGCATTCGACGCGCCAGTGGCTCCGGTGCAAGTTTGACAGGCGTTGTCGAAGAGCCCGGCTCGGCAAGAGCGAATTCGAACAACCGATGCGTATAATCGTAAGTCGGCCCCAACACCTGTCCGCCGGGCAGGTCTTTGTAGGTCGCGGAGATGCGCCTCGCGATCGCCATTCGAGCCGTATCGATCGGCTGCGATGTGCCCAAGCGCGGCAGTGTGGTGCGGTAGGCGCGCAGCAGGAACGCTGCTTCGATGGTGTCGCCCTGCGCCTGCTTCAGGGCGAGCGCCGCCAGATCGGGGTCATAGAGCGAGCCTTCGTTCATGACGCGGGCTACAGCAAGACCCATCTGTTCGCGAATCTGAGCCGTCGAAAGCTCAGGCACGGTCTGATCGCCACGACGTTGCTCGGCGAGCAGATCATGCGTCGCCAGAATGGCAGCCTCGCCACCTTTGACAGCCACATACATCAGCGGCTGTCCTGTTCCAGAACCGCAGTCGAGCGCGGAATAGCCATGATAGTGGAACCAGCGACGAGCACGAAATCCACGCCCAAAGGATAGTGAGCATGGTTGGCGGCGACCTCTGTCCAGAAACCTGGGCGAAGTCCGTCCGGTGCCACGAGGCGTGATCCGCGGATGCCGGGTCCGCTCAGGGATACTGGACGCCCACTCACCAACTGCGTGCACTGCACGATGATGGTTGCCGAGCGATCGGGGTAACGATCTTCGCCGATGGCGAAGGCCGAAAGCGGTACGTCAGCTATCGCGCCATCGATAATGGCCAGGCGCGCCTCGCCCGGCGATCCCGCGATCGGAGCACCGCAGTGGAAGCGCACATAGCCGGCACCCGCACCGTTGATGGCGGGGGCCAACCAAATCGGCGTGTCATGATCGGCGAGTGTCAGGAGAACATTGGCGGCCGCAGGCGACAAGCCGGCCGGCGGCTCGATCGCGGTGACCAGATGGTGGAGCGTGCCCGGCTCCGACATGGCGGCGAGCAGCGCACGAAAGCTCCGCTGGGCGTCGAGGCCCGGTTCGGCAAAACCACTGCCAAGTGCTGCTGCGCGAATCGCGGCCATCAATCGCTCCCACGAACAAGCGTGAAGAACTCGACCTTCGTCGCTGCCGCCTTGCGGGATGCCAGATCGCGCGCAGCGGCTTGCTTGTCGGCGAGTACGCTGATTTCCTCGATCAACCGGCCGTTGATGCCATCCTCCTGCAGGCGCGCGTCGAGCACGGCGGCGAGAAGTGCCTTTCTTCTGTCTGAACCGAGCGCATAGGAAAATCCGAGCGTTCCGCTTTCGAGGCGCACGACGCACCGCGTCATTGTTGCCTCGCCGGCGTTGAACCTGACACCGGTCCCGCCGGCGCGTCCTTCGACCATGATCGTGCCAACCTCGGCCGGCTTGAGCACCGCATGGGACGGCAGTCCGCCGTGCCTTGCCATGATCGCCTCGATCGCGTCCGTCTGCGCACGCGCGAGTATCGCCATCCAAGCCTGGCGTGCACTGCGCGGCCCCGGATCCTGCCGATACATTGGTCGGTCCCCGCTCATGCCGACCGCCGGCCGATGATGGCGATACGCAGTCGCGACGAGATCGCGTCGATGAGCGAGACCGTCAGCAGGATCATCAGGATCAAAAACGACACCGTCTGCCATTCGAGCGTGCGAATCTGTTCCGAGAGATGAAGGCCGATGCCACCGGCACCGACGATACCGATGATGGTGGCCGAGCGCGTGTTGGACTCGAAGTAGTAGAGCACTTGGCTCGCGATCAGCGGCAGCACCTGCGGCAGGATGCCGAACCGGACCGAGTGCACCGCCAAACCTCCCGCCGCAAGGACGCCTTCGACCGGCTGCTCATCCGATGTCTCGATCGCTTCGGAGAACAGCTTGCCGAAGGCTCCGAAGTCGGACGTCAGGATGGCGAGCACGCCGGCAAAGGGACCAAGGCCGACGACATTAATCCAGATCAAGGCCCAGATCAGCGTGTCAACACCACGGATCGTGTCGAAGAAACGCCGCGAGCAAAATCGCACGATCCGGCTTGCGGTGACGTTGCGCGCAGCAAGAAAAGCGAGCGGAAATGCCAACAGGGCCGCGCCGAACGTGCCGAGAAAGGCGATGCCCAGCGTCTCGGCAAGTGCCTGCAGATAGATGTGAAGGCGCGCCGTGGTCCCGAAGTCGGGCGGAAACATCAGGATTGTAAACTCGCCGAGCCGGCCGAGACCACTCCAAATCCGCGCGAACGAGAACTCGAGGTTCCATATCGCGACGCCGGCCACCACGATCATCGACACGGCAATCGTCAGTTCACGCAGCCGATCGGCCCGGCCTGCAACCAACGCATCCCGGTTCCTCTGGCGCACGCCGTCGAGGTCGGTAAACGGAGACGACCGCTCTTTCATGGTCGGCGCTCCCTGCCGATCAGCCGGTGCCGCAGCCGCTCCGTCGCCATGTCGATAACCATGACCGTGGCGATGATCATGATCAGCATAGCACTGATGTCCGAGTAGTAGAATTTGCGAACCGCCGTCAACAACTCCTGGCCAATACCGCCGGCACCGACAAAGCCCATGATGGCAGCGCCCCGCACGTTAATCTCGAACCGCATGAGCGCGTAGCTGGCGAAGTTCGGGGCAACCTGCGGGAATGCCGCATATCGCATGGTTTCCGACCATGTGGCGCCGGCAGCCGTCAGGCCCTCGATCGGCTTCATATCGATATTCTCGACAGCCTCGGCGAACTGCTTGCCGAGCGCACCCAGAGTATGGATTGCGAGCGCTAGAACGCCTGGAACCGGCCCCAGGCCGAAGGCAATGACGAAGATCAAAGCGAACACGATCTCGGGAACTGTGCGGCAGAACTCGAGCAGCCGGCGCGCGGCGATGCGCCCGATGCGCGACGGCGCGACGTTGGCTGCACTATGGAAGCACAACAGGAAGCCGCCGAGAGCGCCGAACAGAGTTCCCAGATAGGCGATGAGCAAGGTCTCGATAAGCTGCTTACCCCACAACTTCCAGCCCCAGAACCACTCGGCGAGATCAGCCGGAAGGTTAGCGACGCTCAACGAGGGGACAAGTTGCTTCAGATAGTTCGGAAAGCGGCCGATATTGGCCATGAATTTCGCGGCATCGATCTCGGCGGCAAATCCAGCAAGGCTCGCGCAAAGAACAAACATCGCCACGCCGAACAGGGCTCGCCTGCGCTTGGCGCGGAGGGCAGAC
>JBKJYG010000423.1:0-8182 GCA_046715905.1 Hyphomicrobiaceae bacterium
GCATCGACGTACCACTGGTCGGTCAGCCACGGCTCGATGACCGCATCGCCGCGTTGCGCGTGGGGGACGGCGTGCGTATGGGGCTCGACCTTTTCCAGTACATCGATCGCTTCCAGATCGGCGACGATGCGCTTGCGCGCTTCGAAGCGATCGAGCCCTTCGTATTCGCCGACTTCTCCATTAATGGCGCCAATCGCATTTAGAATATTGATCACCGCGAGCCCGCATCGCTGTCCGACCTCCCAGTCATTGAAATCGTGCGCCGGTGTGATCTTGACCGCGCCCGTACCCTTCTCGGGATCAGCATAAGTGTCGCCGACGATCGGGATCTCGCGCCCGACCAGCGGCAGCACGATCTTGCGGCCGATCAGGTGCTTCAGGCGCGGGTTGTCGGGATGGATGGCGACGCCCGAGTCGCCCAGCATGGTCTCCGGCCGCGTGGTGCCGACGGTGAGGAAGGTCGTGGCGTCGTCGGGATTGTAGGCGCGGCCCTCCAGGGTATAACGGATGTAGTACATGTGCCCGTTGGGATAGCGGTAGAGCACCATTTTGAGCGCCGTTGCGTTGAAGGCGACCGGGTTGCCGTCCTTATCGACTTGGGTCCGCGACCACTTGAACGAGCCGGTGTGCTCGCGCGGCTCGACTTCGAGGTCGGAGACCGCCGACTGGAATTCGGGGTCCCAGTTGACGAGCCGCTTGGCTTTGTAGATCAGGCCCTGATTGTAAAGATCGACGAAGACCTTCACCACGGCCTGCGACAGGCCCTCGTCCATGGTGAAGCGCTCGCGGCTCCAGTCGCAGGAGGCGCCAAGCCGTCGCAACTGAGTGCCGATGGTGCCGCCCGATCGCGCCTTCCATTCCCAGACCTTCTCCAGGAATTTTTCGCGTCCCAGGTCCTGGTAGTCGATCTTCTGCTCGGCAAGCTGGCGTGACACCACGAGCTGCGTGGCGATGCCCGCATGATCGGTGCCGGGCTGCCAGAGCACGTCCTTGCGGCTCATGCGCTCGAACGGGCACAGGATATCCTGAAGCGTGTTGTTGAGCGCATGCCCCATGTGCAGCGAGCCGGTGACGTTCGGCGGCGGGATGACGATGCAGTAGGGCTCAGCTCCGGCGCGGTCGGGCCGGCCGGCCTTGAAGGCCTGGGCTGCTTCCCAAGCCTGGTGAATACGGGGCTCGATGTCAGCGGGCTGGTATTTCGTCTCAAGCATGGCGCGGCCCGCGGTTGAGGGAGGTGCAACGAGGCCGGTCGTACGATTGTCGATCCCAAGCTGTCAACGGCGGCGCGGCAGGACATGGCTCGGAGGTCAGGCGGACACCTTCCCTCGCGCGCCGATGGGCGCGGGAAGGGACGGGTGTGGGACTAAACCGTCGGCGATCAGCCGCTGGGCTTTTCGACAGGCGCGCCTGCGGCTTCCGCCAACTCCACGCGCATGGCCTGCTCGACGATCCGAGGCATGTTGTCGTCCAACCACTTGCGGAGCATGGGCCGCAGCATCTCGGCCACCGTGTCTTCGAGTGTTCGTGCGCCGGCAGCGGTGCCCGAGGCTGTTAGTACAGCGGGCCTTGGCGGGCCGGCTGCATGTCCCGCTGTCGCGGCTCGCGCGGAGCTTGGATTGGCTGCAACTGCGGCACCCTGGGGCGTTTCCCGTGCGGCTGCGAGGCCCGGCACTTGAAGTGATGATTGGGCCGAGGCGGCAGCGTGGCCGTTCCGGGACGTTGAATCAGGCGGCGTGTCGAATGCGAGCTTTTCCGCGACTGTCCGCACCGGATGAGGAGCGACGGGCGGCGGCATTGATGCCGGCGCGGCAGCTCGGGCAACCGGCGCATTGGTCGCGGGCCTCTCGTCGGCGGTCGAGAACACAGATCGGGCCGCGGCCAGCGCGCGCTCGATCAGGGGAGGATCCGGGGCCGGGAACACGGTTTCGGCCTTGCTCAAACCCGAAGTCGTTTCCGCTGGCAACGCGGACGCCAGCGCCGATCTCGTGCCCCTCTCCGGTGCCTTCGATGCCGCCCGCGCGGCATCCGCCAGCGGCCCCTGCGTTCTGAACGTGTCGATGAGAGGCGCGCTCCGGGTGTCGATTTCGGCTTGCAACTCGCGGGCGGTCACGAGACGCGAGTAATCGGCAGGTGTTTCAGCGCCCGAACGCGAGGCGAGGACGCTCGAGGCCAAAGCGGCTTGGGCTGTCATGGCGGCCCGAGCGATCTCCGTTTCCACAGCCTCAGCCCGTGCCGCCGCGAAAGACAGATCCTGCGATCTCAGGCCGAGGTTGTCCGGTGTTCCCGGCCCCAACCGAAGCTCGGCTTCCAAACCTGACAGCACGGCCGAGGTGGTCAGGCGCTGGTCGGACCCGCCGGGGGCCGTACCGTCGCTGTCTGGCCGGTCCGCGAAATCGAAGTGTCTGGATCGGGCGTGCGCATCGGCGCGCCGAGGGACGAAAGCTCCAAAATCGCCGGCAAACCTCCCGCTTGGCCCGATCCCCGTCGCTGCCACGAGTGTGTCGGCACCCGGCAGGCTCGCCAGAAAAGCGCCGGCGATTTCGTCGGCCGGTGACCTTGGGGCGGCTGATCCTTCACGCGAGCGCGGTGTGTCCGCGGTCGCAGAGAGCGAGGGAAACAACCAGGACGGCGGCCCAGCGTCGCCGGCAGCAGGGGCCACCAACCGCTGGCGCGGCATGTCCTGACCAGAGCCGGGCTCATCGGCCAGCCGTAAAATATCGTCGACCCCTTCCAGGTTCAGATCCGGTGTTGCGGGTTTGCTCCGGAGGGCCGTGGACGTCGGTTGGCCGGGCCTTGGTGCATGGCTCGCGGACGCGCCTTCGTACTTCGGCGGCGCCGTCTCCGAGCCGCCAACGGTGGCAGGGTCGAGGGCCTGCCTCGCGCTCATGCCTGAGGCGGGCGAGCCAGGAACCTCGGGTTTGATGGCGCTCTGCGTCCCCGAAAGGGCTCCGGGAGCACGCGCCAGTCCCGAGATGATCGGGCTCGCGGTTGCTGACGGGGATGGTCGCGCCGCGGGCGGGAGAGGGAGAGAAGGCCCGGCGCCAACCGGATCGTCAGAGATGATTTTGCGGATCGACGCGAGAATGTCTTCCATGCTCGCTTCCGCGGCCCGCTCCGCTTTCGACATCACCACCTCCCACGTGCTGCGCACTCGGGCTCAGCCGCCCCCCAAGGCCGGTCGTACTATGGAAGCGGGGTTGCAGCAATCGCCGCGCCAGAGTTGTCCCAAGGCAAGCGACGGCAGTGGCGGCCCGCAATTCCGACGACTAGCGGCCGTAAACACGTACGGCCCGGATGGGGCGGGGATGTGGCAACACGGCGACGGTCAGAGGGCCGGGATAGCAGCAGCAGCGGCTATTTGATCGCTCGTCCGTCATGATGAACGCCGTGGGTTTCCCATAAATTGTGGTGCTGGCGGTGGCCCTTTGCATCCGTGATGCTGATGCCCCACCACTTGCGACGGATCTCGTTGGCATGCACAACCGGATCATAGACCTCGGCTGTGACCGCCAACTCGGGCCCCGTGAGCCGCCCAATCGCGGAGATCACATTATAGGCCGACACGACGACGTTGCGCCGGGTGGTCACGAACTGGACCTCGGCGTTCAAAGCTTCCTGCTCGGCGTTGAGCACGTCGAGCAGCGTGCGCTGACCAACCCTCTCCTCCTCGCGAACGCCGGCGAGTGCGGTACGCGTCGCGTTGACCTGCACCTGATCGGACTCGAGCTGGCCGCGCCCGGCAATGAGCTGCGACCATGTGGACACGACGATCGCCTGTGTCTCGGTCCGAGCTTGCTCGATTTCCTGCAGGCGGCTTACGTGCGTGTGTTTCGACTGGCGAACTCTCGCCTGCACCTCGCCTGCGGGGTAGATCGGAACGATGACCCGGCCCTGAACGGTCGTGGTCTCGTTCTCATCGGTGAACCGTGACGCGTCGTAACGTTGCGAGTATTGCGCCTCCAGCCGGACCTCGGGAAGCAGCTCGCCCCACACTTTGTCGACGTTATGGCGTGCCGCCTGCTCCCGGTAAAGCGAACCAGCGACGGCTGGGTTCTCGCGCGCGGAGATGGAAATTGCTTCTTCCAGCGACTTGGGTAGCGACTGGGTCGGCTGCCGCGCCTCCTGAAGGTTGCTCGGCGGATGCCCCACCACGCGCTCGAACGTGGCGCGGCTCGTCTGCAAGTTCGAGCGGGCAAGATCGAGAGCCGAGACGGAGGATGCCCGCCGCGCTTCGGCCTGGGCTACGTCGGTGCGTGTGACCTCGCCTACGGAAAATCGATCCTGCGTTGCCCGCAATTCGCGGGTCAGCACGAGCACATTGTTTTCGCGGAGCCTCAAGATTGCCTGATCCCGCACGACGTCCATATAAGCTGTCACGCCCTCAAGCAGCACCGTTTGCTCGGTCGTGCGCAAGGTCTCGCGACCGGAACGCACGATCGCTTCAGCCTCGCGCACGCCATTCAGGGTACGAAAGCCATTGAAGATCGGCTGCTGCAAGTTGACGGCGTAGCCTTTTGGGTGGACCTCGCCATCCTGAACCGACGGCGGCTTGGAGTCGGAGCGCTGAAAACCGATATCGGCGTTGCCGGTGATGGTTGGCCGGTAGCCTGAGTTGGCACGCGCAATCTCTTCGTCGGTGGCCCGCAACCGGGCCCGCTCTGCATCCAGCCGGGGATTGTATTTGTAAGCGGCCGCAAGCGCCTCCCGCAGGGACTCGGCATCGGCCGGGGCTGGGATGAGGAGAAGCGGAATGACGACGGTGGCTAGTGCCATGCCCAGAGAGCGCACATCATGGCTGCGCCGTCCTGGCGAGTTCGACGCTCGTTTCATGTCACCTGCCGTTGCTGTAATGCCAAACGACGCGGAACCTGAGTCGAGCTCAACTAGTACGATTCTCAAACGAATCGATTAGGCTGATTTGTATTGCCCCCAGATTTACCCGGCCTGAGGCTCGTCGGACACGAATTGAATGACAAGTCCTCGGAATAGTTGCCCGGAGTTGCTTGCATTCCACACTTTCGATTGGACGTTCATTAAGCGCGGCTCGATAGCGCCGTTCGCAAACGGGGGGCGGTAATGTACCAAGCAGCCTTCAGAAGACAAACTCGGGTCGCGGCTCAAACGCCTGGAGGCGCGGTGCGCTGGCATCGAACAAGGGCCGCCGGTCGAAGATCGACCCGGACCGCTGCCAGACCGTCGCGCGGCTCAGGCCGCCCTCAACCAGGATGGCGATGAGACGCCCCCCATCCTTCAATTGATCCAGCAGACTTTGAGGGATTGTCGACACGGCGCCGTTCACGAGAATGGCATCGTAGGGTGCGGCGGCAGCATGGCCGGCGGTCAAGACTCCCGTTTTCAGGGTGACGTTGGCCGCATCGAGAGAGGCCAAGGCCGAGCGGGCCATTTCCGCCGTCGCCGGTGTATCTTCGAGCGCGATGACGGTTCTCGCGAGCCGGCTGAGCACCGCGGCGGAATATCCGCTGGCGCCTGCGATGTCGAGAACCTGCGCATTCTGGTCCGGAATACTGAGCGCTTGCGCCATTTTGGCGAAGGTGCGCGGGGCCAGCAGCCATCCGGTCCGGATCAGGCCCTGGCCCCGAGCGGCTGGACCAGACTCGTCCAGCAGGATCGTGTCGTCCCGATAAGCAACCCCGCGCCGGGATGCCGGCACGAACAGTTCGCGCGGAATTTGCAGCATGGCGCGAGGGATTCGACGATCGGTCACATCGCTGGGACGCACCTGCGAATCCACCATGATGCGTCGCTGAACAGAAAAATCGGTCATGCGTGTCTCCTGCCGCGCGTCATCAGCTGCGCCGCACTCATAACCGAGGCGTCCTCGGGAGACCAGTATCAACGGCCGGCGGAGGGGGCGGCAGCACGTAACCTCGAGGCCTCGCCTCAATCATCGTTGTTGCGACGACGGCGGGGCCGAGGCCACATCTCACCGGCAAGTTCGGCCTTTTTCTTGGCGACGAATTTCGCGATCGAGGCAATGGCCTGCTCCTCGCCTCGGGTCTGAACGATGAAATCAGTGCCTCGGCCCGTTTCGATGCTCAACCCCAGATCGGAGATCAGCAGGGTTGAGCCCGGCTGCAAGAAGGGCGCGACCTTCTCGATGGCTTCGGTCGAAAGCACCAATCGATCAAGGGCCGCCAAACCGGTTTTCAGCTGAGCGTCAGGCGTGACCCGCGGCGCCGCTTGGGACCCCGTCCCCGCTCGACTGGGCATTGTGGCGTCGGACTGCTGCACGCTGACTACGGTCCAGCGCAGCTCGTCTCCGCCCTCGTCGGCATCCATGACGGTGAAGACATGGGTGCCGATCGGACGCTCTGGATGGATGATCGTAACCGGCATCTCAGCCACCGTCTGCATGTGGCGGCGGATATAGAGCCGCCCGGTTTTCCGCGAGATGAAGACGGAAATGGGTTCGGCCAGCCGGGCAGCCTCGCGAGCTTTGAGAGCAGCGGCCGCGCTCTCCAACTGCGCCACGCGGGCTCGTTCGGCGACGTCCTTCGTGGCCTCGGCTTTCGAGGCGCTGGCTGCCTTCAGCTCCTCGGCATTCTTGGTCAGTGACGCGGCCTCGGCCAGAATTTGCGCTCGCTCGAGCCTTGCCTTTTCGGCTGCCGCCTCGCTGCCGGCGGCCGCCAATTGTTTCTCGAGCATCGCAGCCCGCCCTTCGGCGCGCCGAACCTGCACGTCAATGGCTCTGACCATGCGATCGGTCTTGACCTGCTCGCCGAGCAGGATCCGGGCCTTGAGCCTCGCCTCATGTGCCGCATTGCTGGCGGCCGCAGCCTGCACTGCCGTGCCGGTCTTCAGCGCCAGGACCTCGCTCCGCTTGACGAGCGCGGGCTTTGACTGAGCACTCTCGTCAGGCGCGTCCGGCCGCGCCAAGCTGACGCCCAGCATCATCGGCATAGCCGAGGACGGATCCGCCGGTGTCAGCCCGGATGGGGCCGGGGCGCCGCCGTCGGGCGGGCGCGCGACGGCAACGGTCTCGACCGCAAAAGGCTGGAACAGCGCCGCATGGGCGATCGGCACCGGTGCCGTCTCATGCGGCGTCACTACGACGCGCGTGTGCAGGCGGGTCATTTTGAAGAGGCGTTCAGCGAAGCTGTGGGGAAGGCGGATGCAACCATGCGAGGCGGGGCGGCCGGGTAAGGCGCCGGCATGCAAGGCGACGCCCGACCAGGTGAGGCGTTGCATGAACGGCATCGCTGCGTCATCGTAAAGGTTGGAAAAATGCTCCTCTTCCTTTTGCAGGATCGAGAATACGCCTTCCGGCGTCTCAAACCCGCGCTGGCCGGACGAAACGGGGGCACTGGCGACCAAGCCGTTCTTATCGAAAACATTGAGCTTCTGGTTGCGCAAGGACACAACGGCGATGAGCGGACCCGAGGTTGCCGGCACGTCGCCGCCGCTGCCGGAGGACATGTGGGAGGCGTTGGATCGGCTCTGCGCCAGGGTCTGGTGCGGTGCCTGCACCGCCATGGCCATTGCCAGCGCCAGCGCCGCCGTTTTCAGCTCCGTCGAACGATCCTTCAACGTCATCCCACACATCGCTTTGTCCTGGCGACCTGAAGGGCCGCGCTCGGCCCAATACGGCGGAACGAGGTTCCACTGACGATCTAAACACTCGGAGATGAAAATCGGTTCACGTGCGGCCGGAACATACACGACAAGCTGAGGGGAATTCCTTATCGGACCGTTAACAGGCGGACCACGCCCTTACGCGAGTGCCATGTGCCGAGCCTGGTCACGCAGGACATGTTTTTGGATCTTGCCGGTGGAGGTTTTGGGGATTTCCGCGAACACCACGGAGCGGGGGCACTTGTAACGAGCCAGATGCTGTTGACACCAGGTCACGATCTCCTCGGCCTTGACCGTGGCGCCCGGCTTCAGTTCCACGAAGGCGCACGGCGTCTCGCCCCACCTCTCGTCCGGCTGCGCCACCACGGCACACGCCTGCACGGCCGGGTGCTTGTACAGCACCTCCTCCACTTCGATCGACGAGATGTTCTCGCCGCCTGAAATGATGATGTCCTTGGAGCGGTCCTTGAGCTGGATGTAGCCGTCGGGATAGCGCACCCCGAGATCGCCGGAATGGAACCAGCCGCCGACAAAGGCCGCCTCGGTCGCGGTGCGATTGCGCAAGTAGCCCTTCATCACGATGTTTCCG
>JBKJYG010000424.1:0-2771 GCA_046715905.1 Hyphomicrobiaceae bacterium
CGTGAAATAGTGGTCGAGAAAATGCCCGACGTTGAGGAACAGGAAATGAGCACGGCCACTGAGACCCGGTGCCGTCATGACCGAAGTCCTTTGAGTGAACAGATGAGCGAGCAAGCACGCACGTCAAGCTGGCATGAGACCTGGCCAAAGCCAACGTGAAAAGCGTTCGACATCCTAGTCCAGAGCCGCAAGATGGGGCTTGTGCAAGCTCCCAGCGGTGGCGTTGCCCGCATCAATGGTCAGTCGCACCCGATCTGTCGAAGGCCGCCCGACGCGGCCGATGACGGCCGCATCCCCGTAGCCGGCGGCACGCAGTGCTTCGACGCAGGCGTCTGCCTGCTCGGACGGCACCGAGGCCAGAAGCCCACCGGCCGTCTGTGGATCAAACAACACCGCGTAGGCAATATCGTCACGAGCTGCCGCGCTGACCTGCATGGCATCGGCGACACTCTCGTTTTGCGGTTGGAGGGAGGATCGTACGCCGGTTACACAAATCTCGCGCACACCCTCCAGCAACGGCACGCTTCCCAAGCTCACATGCGCCTCGACCTTCGAGGCAGACAGCATTTCGAGTAGGTGGCCGGCAAGCCCAAACCCCGTGACATCGCTTGCCGCATGCACGCCGTGGCTTTTCAGAATGGCTGCGGCACGGGCGCTCGACTGGGACATCGTTGCCAGAGCTGCCATGACCCAGGTGCCCTTGGCTTTGCCACGCATGTCTGCTGCCAGCAGCACCCCGGTCCCTAACGGTTTCGTCACGATCAACGCATCACCCGGGACCAGCCCGGCCTTGCGCAGCACGTGGCCCGGCTGGACTGCACCATTGACCGCAAAGCCCAATGCGAGCTCAGCGCCCTCGCTGGTATGTCCACCGACCAGCGCGCAGCCGGCGTCCCGCAAAACCTCGTTGGCGCCGGCCATCAGCATGGAGAGGTCCGCCTCGACCTTGCCGCGCGAGCCATAGGGCAGCGTCGCTATCGCCAACGCGGTTCGCGGTTCGCCGCCCATGGCGAAGATGTCGCCCAGGGCATGGTTGGCCGCGATGCGCCCAAACAGATACGGGTCGTCGATCATGGCGCGGAAATAATCGACCGTATGCACCATCAGATGTGGCGCCCCGACATCGACGACGGCCGCATCGTCCGGCTCGCCCAGGCCGATCAGCACATCGTCCCGTGGCACGGGCTCGATCCGGGAAAGGGCGCGCGCCAGCGTGTCGGCGCCGACCTTCGCGCCGCAGCCGCCGCAGCGCATCGCATCGTCGAGGCCGAAGCTGTCGGAGCCGGTGCTGGCCGACGGGCGCGTCGCGGCACCCGCCTCCATCTCGGGCAGACGCTTGTAGCGATCCATGAACCGGCGATCGATCCAGTCCTTGAGCCGCCAGACCCATTGGCCTTCGACGGTGAGACCATTGCGGGCGCCGATGGCGCGTCCGTCGGCTGTTGAAAGCAAATACAAAGCATGCCGTTGCGGCCGCAACGAGCGCAGCGGCCGACGCTCGACCCGGCGACGCAGATTATCGTCGAGCACGCCGGCCGCGCGGACGGCATAGACGCCCGATTTCGGCAACGCGCCACTGGCCCGGCTGGCGATGTCGCCGACCGCAAACACGCCAGGGTGCGACAGGCTCTCGAAACTGTCGGCCACCCGAATGAAGCCGTCCGGGTCGAGCGCCAACTCCGTGTCGGCGAGCCAGGGCGCCGCGGCCGCCCCCGTCGTCCAGAACATCTCGTCAAAGGCCAGAGTGTCGCCATTGGCCAGATGCGCCGAGCCAAGCTTAACGCACCGGACCGGGCAATCCACAACGGCCGCGATACCTCGTGCTCGCAGCACCGCGGCAACGCGCTGACGGGCCGCCACGGGCAAAGCTGGCACGAGCGTGTCCGAAGCCGTGACCAGAGTGAAAGACAGGCGTCCCGGATCGTGTCCTGCATGCCGCAGATCGCGGGTGAGGCGCGCATGCATCGCCAAGATCAGCTCGACACCGGCAGGCCCGCCCCCGACCACGACAATGTGCGAGACACCCCCCCGTTGGACGATGCGGGCGCGCGCCGCTTCGAACTGCTCCAAGAAACCATCGATCGGTTTTACGGGGATTGCATGATCGAGCACACCCGGGATATCGCGCGCACTGGGCGTCGAACCGATATCAATCGAAAGCACGTCATAGGGGACGGGAGGCCGGCCGCGGCACAGCACACGCCGGCTCTTCAGGTCGAGACCAACGACCTCGTCGATGAAAAGTCGAGCCCCAGCGAAACGGCACAGCATGCGGGTGTCGATATGCGCGTCGGCGCTCGTGTAGTACTCCGCCACGACCCCCGGCAACATGCCTGAATACGGCGTATCCACGTGACGCGTGATGAGCGTGAGGCGAACCCCCGGCGTCGGTGTCATGCCAAACGCTCGCAGAACACCCACGTGCGCATGACCAGCTCCGATTAAAACGACATCGTGCAGGACGGCTCTCATCGAAACTGGCATCGTGTGATTGATACTTCCGCAGATTTGTTCAAAACCGTACCTTAAAAGCTCCTTTTGAAGCGGCAGTTAATCGTTGCCGTACCTTTGGTTCGCTTACTTTTTCCCCATATCTCTGAAAGTCTGTGGACGTAGAGCCGTGTCCCAGCACCTGCGGAGACAGTTCAATGTCCTTGAAAGCCAAGCTCGATGCAACTCGGCTCGGCGCCGCGAAGCGTATCCCTGAAGCCAAACGCGCAGCCATGGAACGCGCAACTCGGGAGCTTCGACGCTCCGGCATTCTGGAGCGC
>JBKJYG010000425.1:0-4135 GCA_046715905.1 Hyphomicrobiaceae bacterium
ACGGTCGACGCGGGCATGGTGACGCCTGAGTTGAAATGCCCGATCACGAACTTCACGCCGTCACCGCCGATCTTATTGGCGACCGAGACGCCTTGTTTGGGATCGGAAACATCGTCACCAAAGCTGAGCTCGATTTTCTGGCCGTTGATGCCACCCTTGGCGTTGATATCGGCAGCGGCCATCTCCGCACCGTTCTTCAATTGCGCGCCGAACGCGGCGTTGGGCCCTGTGAATGGGCCCCCGACCCCCACCTTGATTTGCGCTTGGGCCGCTCCTGGCAGCGCGAGGGCCGCCAACAACGCCAGTCCCGACCATGCAATTTTCGTCATTCGGCACTCCTTTTTTTGCAGGTGCAGGTCTCACCAAGCGCGAGACGAGCTTGAACAGCTTCGGTAGATTTAACCCAAACTGAGGCTAAGTCACGTCGATTTGACGTGCTCATCGGGGTCGGGCCGTGGTGACGCGCCGGCATCCGTCTCAGGTCTCGTCCACCCGTATTGCAGTGTCATCTGACTGGACCGGGTCAGCCGGTATCCGGCAATAGCTGCAATAAGTACGACGGCATAGTCCACCACCAGGTTCTGCGGCGACAGCAACGGTTCGCTGAACACGGCGTAGTGGATGAAACGGACGGCGCATGCGAGCACAGCCATATAGACGGGGAGCTGCCAGGCCGGCCGCCAGGTCAACGCGATTGCCCGGCCCGCCACATAAGCCGCGCCGCCCCCCAGCACGACCGTGGCGACGAGGAAGATGGTGCCTCCCCAGGGGCCAGCTTGATAGAGCCAGACGGGCATGACGGGCCTCCAGGCTGCGGGCAGCGCTCAACGCCCAAAGGTCAACGGGGCTCGCCGACAAATTCGTGCTGCAGATCTTTCAGCCTCGAGAGCACGGGCGGCGGCAGCGGACCCTTTTCCGCGGCGCGGGCCGCAAGCTCGAGTTGCTCGACGGTGGCAATGCCCACCAGCGTCGTCGAGAGCGCAGGGTCGGAAATGGCAAAGCGCACGGCCAGCTCCGGCAGAGTGTCGACAAAACCCTCATCGACCAGCGGCTGGAACCGGCGCGCCCGTTGCACATCGGTTGCGTAGCTTTGGCCCGAGCCGATCGGCTCGACCGACGCCATGGCGAGGGGATGGCGATCCTCAGAGCCGCTCAGGGCGCCGCCGGCGAGCACCCGGATGGCGATCGTCCCCATGCGCGCCTTATGGGCTCGCGTCATGATCTCCGCGTAATCCTGCGCCGGATAGAACGATGGCAGCCGCATCGTCGCCGAAGGGTTGAGGGCGTTGTAGCAAATCTGCGCGGTATCGAAGGCATTCGATTCGATGATGCGCGAAAGTGCCGGCGTTTCGCCCAACGCGGTGATGCCGAGGTATCCGACCTTGCCGTGCGCCTTGAGCCGTTCGAAGGCGGGCAGCACCTCGCCCAGCACGCTTTCGACGCTCAGCATGTCGTCGTGGCTTTCAGCGCCGATCCGGTTGTGCAGTTGGAACAAGTCGACGCGCTCGCGGCCGAGCCGCCGCAGGCAGGTCTCGATGGACGCGGTCACGGCCGAGCCGATGCGGCCATACTCCGCCTCAGGGATGCGGACCTTGGTGCCGATCGCGATGTCGGGTTTCAGCTTCGCCAGGATGCGGCCGAGATTTTCCTCGGATGCGCCGTTCCCATACTGGGGCGCCGTGTCGAAGTAGGTCATGCCGAGGTCGAGCGCCATGGCCACCGCGCGCTCCTGATCGGCGGCGGCGCCCTTGGTCATCAACCCACCGACGGCTCCAGCACCAAAAGAGAGCACCGTCACGTTGATGCCGGTTCTGCCGAGCTGTCGATGTTCCATCGGTGCCTCATGGTCGGGAGTGGGTCCCGCTAACCGTAGAACGCCCGCCGCCCGCAATCCAGCCCTGCGGTCATCGTTTGCGCAAGCCCGTGGCGTACTCCTCCGCGCGACTATGTACGGACACGTTGACAGGGGCGGGTTGGGCTGCGACCTTCAGCAGGGAAAAACGCGGACCGGAGTGCGCAATGGCGACTGCACCTGCATGGACCGAGCGACCAATCACGATCGCCGGTATAAAGCTTCATATGAAAAGGTCCGGCAAGGGCAAGCCGCTCCTCATCCTGCATCACGATATCGGAACGCTCGACCGGTTGCCGTTCTACGACCGCCTCGCCGAGACGCACGACGTGATCGTGCCGCATCATCCGGGTTGGGGGCAGTCCGCGCGCCCCGAATGGATGCGCAGCGTGCGCGACGTCGCGGTCGTCTATCGCGGCCTCTTATCGGAGCTGGGCGTCGATAACGCGGCGCTCGTGGGTCTGGGCTTTGGCGGCTGGATCGCTGCTGAAATGGCAACCATGGCGCCGCGCGACGTGCCCAAGCTGGTGCTGGTCGGGCCGATGGGCCTCAAGCCTTCCGAGGGCGATATCCTGGATCAGGCCATCGTCAGCTATATCGATTATGCTCGCGCGGGCTTTTGTGATCAGGCAGCCTTCGATAAGGTCTATGGACGCAACCCCACCACCGATCAACTCGAGGCCTGGGATGTCGCGCGTGAGATGTGTTTCCGCATCGCGTGGAAGCCGTACATGTACAGCCAAACCCTGCCGTACCTGCTGTCGAGCGTGACCGCGCCAGCGCTGCTGGTCTGGGGCGACAAGGATCAGATCGTGCCGGTTTCGGTCGCCAATCCCTACAAATCGGCGCTGCCGAATGCGCGCCTCGAGATCATCAAGGACTGCGGCCACTGTGTCGACATGGAGCAGCCCGAAAAACTCGCCAAGCTTGTCACCCCATTCCTCGCCGCCTAATACCGCCGCGACCGACGGAGATACCCCCATGCACCTGATGTATTTCACTGAGCAGCCGATGTCGACCTACGACGATGCGGAAGGCCTGAAGTTCGGCGCCACGGCGCTGACGTTCTCGAATAAGCACTTCGATCCGGTGGCCGGGAGCCGGCTCTATAACGAGTACATCGAACAGTACATTTATGCCGAGGAAATGGGCATCGATGGCATCATGCTGAACGAGCACCACAATGCGCCGTTCTGCATGCAGGCGAAAACCAACATTTGCGCGTCGATCCTCGCGGCCGTGACCAAAAAAGTGAAAATCGTCCTGCTCGGCAATCCACTGCCGCTGGCCGAGAACCCGATCCGCCTCGCTGAAGAGCTGGCCATGATCGATATGATCTCGAAGGGAAGGCTTGTCTCGGGCTTCGTGCGCGGCGGCGGCCAGGAGCAGCTCTCGGCGGGCGTCAATCCAGCCTACAATCGCGAGCGGTTCGAGGAAGCCCACGATCTCATCGTGAAAGCCAGGACGCAGCCGGGCCCCTTCCGCTGGGAGGGCGCGCATTACCAGCACCGCGTCGTCAATCCCTGGGCCCTGCCGCTGCAGCAACCTCACCCCCGCATCTGGATTCCGGGCGTCATTTCCAAGGAGACGATTATCTGGGCGGCCAAGAAGCGCTATCCCTATATCGCCCTCAACACCTCGATCGAGCAGACCAAGAACATCTGGAAGCTGTACGATCAAACCGCCGAGGAAGCCGGCTACAAGTCAGGCACCGAAAACCGTGGCTATCTCGCGCGCATTCACGTCGCCGAGACGGAAGAAAAGGCGATCGAGAACGCCCGCCAGTTCACCTGGATGCAAGGCGAGTTCACCGGTCTGGCGCATCCCGTTTGGGCCAATCCGGCGGGCTACTTCAGCCCCAGCGGCCGCCGCAATTTCGTCGAGTTCGCCGTCGGGCGCTCGAAGAACCCGCGCGGCAATCCCACCTTCGAAGAGCAAATGGCCGACGGCATGATCATGGCCGGAACACCAAAGCAGGTGCTGCCGCGCATCCGCCATCTGCTGGAGGAGACGCGACCCGGCATCATGTCGGTGTGGGCTCAGGATGGGAAAGTGTCGCACGAGGACAGCAAGACCTGCATCCGCTTGCTTGGCCAGGAGGTGTTCCCGCAGATCCGCGAATGGGCGAAGGAGCTCGACCTGAAGAGCCCGTTCGAGGCCGATGCGCCGGTCGGCATTGGCTACTCGACGGACCTGAAGCGGACGGCCACCGCGGCCGAATAGAGGTGAATTGGCGACCGTGGGGCGAGCGTTGAGACGCGTGGTGGTGGTCCAATCCTGACC
>JBKJYG010000426.1:0-4725 GCA_046715905.1 Hyphomicrobiaceae bacterium
GTAGAACGCATCGTAGGCCGCAATGTCCGGCACGACCACGCGCATGAGATAATCGACCTCACCCGACATGCGATAGAATTCCACCACCTCGGGCAGGTCCGCGACGGCGGCGTGGAATTTCTCGAGCCAGGCCAAGCTGTGCTGGTCGGTCTTGATCGAGACGAACACGGTCGTCCCGACGTTGACCTGCGCCGGATCCAACAGCGCCACGCGTCGGCGGATCACACCGGCCTCCTCGAGCTTCTGGATGCGGCGCCAGCAGGGTGTCGTTGATAATCCGACCTCACGGCCAACGTCCGCGACGGCCAGCGTGCTGTCGTGCTGCAGCAACGCGAGGATTTTCAGATCCATGTCGTCCAACATAGGGGCGTGTCCGGGAAGAAAGGTTTTGCTCTATTGGGCGTGTTATCCTGTCAGCAAACTGCCAATTTAGGATTATTGTCAATGATTATCGCAATTTTTTTCTATCTTCGCCAAGTAGCCGGCGGACATTGCGGCGCAACCGGGGCAGAACGTCGGTCGTGAACCACGGATTGTCATTCAGCCACCGCGTATTGCGCCACGAAGGATGCGGCAAGGCAAGGCATGGCGTACCGGCGGGAATTGCTGCCCGTGCCGGAGGATGGCGAACCAGCTCCGACATGCCGACATGCCGTTGGTCCGGCAGGTGCCAGTGATGCGCGTATCGACCGACGAGCAGAATGAGCTCAAGCGCCGGGAGCTGGGCCAGCAGCTCGCGTCGCCAGGCTGCCGCGCACTCTGGTCGCGGCGGCCGGTCGCCACCTTTGGCGTCCTGGCCGGGAAAACAGAACCCCATCGGCAGGATGGCGATGCGGCGCTCGTCATGAAATTCCTCGATCGTGACATCCATCCACGCCCGCAGCCGATCGCCCGAGGCGTCGCTGAACGGTGTCCCTGACGCGTGGACGCGTGTGCCGGGCGCTTGCCCCACGATCGCCAACCTCGCCTGCGCGTCGGCGCGCAGCACGGGGCGCGGTTCATGCGGCAGCGGCTGCCCGTTCGGTCTATCGATGCAGATTGTGCACGCGCGGATACGCGCGAGAAGCACGTCGAGAGCCGCTGGGGTCTGGTTAGTGTCAGAGGTCGACGACAAGGCCGTCTTCCGCCAGGAAAACGCCGGGGACGGCGATCTCGGAGGCATGCCGCAACATGGCCTCGCTCATATGCGTCAGCATGGTGCGGCGCGCGTCGATCCTCGGCAGATTAGCAGCAATCGTGCCCCAGTCCATGTGAAAGCGTGCGGCCCCCGCGAACGCGTAGCATTCCAGGATGAGCAGATCTGCCCGATGTCCCGCGCGCACCACGGCCTCAACCCATTGCGTGTCGCCGGAAAAGGCGAGCGTGCGTCCGCCGGTCTCAAACCGCAGCGCATAGGAGGGGGCTCCCGAGGGATGCTCGACCTCAAACGGCGTGACGGTGATTGACCCCACGTCGAGGCGCTGTTCCGGCGACAGTTCCAGGAAGCTCAGCTCGAACCGGCGGCGCAGCGTCGATGATCCGGGAAACAGTACCTCGCAAGCCGCCGTAAAGCGCGCGTCGATCCCGACCGGGCCGATCACCTGCAAGGGGCTTTCGCGTTTGCTGACGTGCTGGGCATGCAGCATCCACCAGACCAGCCCGCCGAAATGATCGCCATGCAAGTGCGAGATGAAAATGGCATCGACGGCGTTGGGGTCGAGACGGCAGCGTGTGAGGCCGATCAAGGCGGTGGCGCCGCAGTCGATCAGAAAGCGTCGCTCTCCTGTATCGACGTGGTAGCAGGTCTGGAGCCGGCCCCCCGATCCGAAGGCGTCGCCGCACCCGGCCACGGTCAGCTTCATAGGCGCCTCCCGATCCCAAACGATGCCGCTGGTCAGGCCTTGGCACTCGGCCGTGCGGATACTTCGTCATACCAGCGCGCGACATGGGTCAAGTCGGGCGAGCGCTGGATCCGCGCAGGCTTCATGAAATCAATCGCCACCAGCGCCGTGATGTCAGCCACCGAATAGGCATCACCCGCGACGTAGCGCTTTGCGGCAAGCTGCCCGTCGAGCAGTGCCAGAACCTCAAGCGCTTTGGTTTTGTTGGCCTCGCCCCATTCTTTGATCTGGGGCACCTCCAGGTGTGCCATGGCCGGATGCAAATGCCGGAACGTCTGCGAGACGTGCGCCATCAGCCCAAGCTCCATGCGCCGGTTCCACATCTCGACCTCGGCCTTGCCCAGCGCACCCGTGCCAAACAGCGCCGGCTCGGGTTTCGTTTCCTCGAAGTACCGGCAGATCGCCATGGTTTCAGAGATAGCCGTCCCATCATCCAAAACGAGCACCGGCACGCGTTGCGACGGGTTGAGGCGTATGAACTCCGGCGTCTTGAGCGCGCCCTGCATGAGGTCGAGCTCCTCGTAGTCGAGCTGCACGCCTTTTTCAGCGAGAAACACCCGCACGCGGCGAGGGTTCGGGGCCTGGCGCGTTTCGAGGATCTTCATCGGCGATGTCCTGCTTTCGAGCACGCAAACTCTGGCTCAGGCTCTAGTTAAACGGAGCCTGATCAAAGGCGCAAGCGTCGCAACAGCCGCGGCACCGCTCCCAGGGCACAATGGCTGTAAGGTACTCTCGCCTATCAGGTCGACGCCATCGTGCGCCGACAGGATCGAAGGCGAGACGGGGGACGTGTTGGCGGGGGTGACGGTGTGGGATGCGGGGAGGCCGGGAGTGAGGGAGGGTTTCATGTGGGGCGGAAGCTCAAGACCGCCTCAACTCGGCTTGCCACTCATAGAGGTCTTTCACAAATTGATCGATTGAACCGACGGGCTCACTCGTGCCACCGTGCGCGCAATGATTTCGCCGATGATACGCTGACTCGATCTTGCGATAGTGCATCCCCATACGGTCCATCATCAAGGCGAGCTTGGAGAGGAACGGTATTGTCCTCGCAGCTAAAGCCGGCGTATCCCAACCGCGGCGAACCCTCCAATCGGAATTTTGGGTTCTGTTTTCCCGCTCTATTCGGAAACGATCAGTGACTTCCATCTCAAACTGACCAAACATCGAAACGAAAATTCCACGCTCCAAGCTGTCTCGATAATTTTCCAACCTGGACACCAAGCGGAAATCTCTGCTTATTGTCGCTTCCCCAATTTTGTTGTCGTATTCCTGGATCATCCAATCGTAGGCAGCTTTGATCTGGGGCAGCTTGTGCATGCTCAAACCATTTGCGCAATCTGATCTGGATTAAAAACCTCACCTTTTCCGTGGCCAACGTGGTGCAGAATCCACTCGGGTTTTTCGAACTGCTCAGCGATATCTACCAGCGTGAACGCCCCTTTCGGGGCATAGATATCAACCCGACCGTTTGCACCGATCACCCACAGCCCTTTCGGTTTGATCCACACAAAGTCCCCCGCAGCACTCATTAGTTTCAAACTCGGTTGATCTCGCGATCGCACTTCGAAATCGATCATCATCTGTTCATACATGGGCAACGTGTCTTCTTTCCAAGTCCATCCATGCGCGCCAGCCCATGCCTTTATCAAACTGAAAAGGTTATCGAGTCTCGCCAGCCAATCGTCGATCCGACGCTGCACTTGATCGGGCGTAACCTCCACGCTCGATGTCTCTTCAATTTCTTCGCTCTTAATCATCGCGTTTACCTTATCCGTTCCACCCTTCACCCCACTTTCGACCCGTGGCGCGGTCTCTTAACCCTTGGCCTTCTCATCGCCGGGAAGCACGTAGGTCGTGCCCTCCCAAGGGCTTTCGAAATCGAAATTGCGGAACTCCTGCGTCAAGCGCACGGGCTCGTAAACGACACGCTTTAGGTCGTCGTCATACCGCAGTTCCTTGTAGCCGGTGAGCGGGAAGTCCTTGCGCAGCGGGTATCCCTCAAAACCATAATCCGTAAGCAAGCGGCGCAGGTCAGGGTGGCCGGAAAACAGGATGCCGAACATGTCGTAGGCTTCCCGCTCGTACCAGTCGGCGGCCGCGAACACGCCCACAACGCTGGGCACAGGGTCGGCTTCATTGGTCTCGAGCTTCAGCCGCAAGCGCAAATTCTTGCGTGGCGACAAGAGATGATAGACGACGTCGAAACGATTGGGGCGGGCCGGATAGTCGACGCCGCAGATATCGATCAGGATTTCGAACTGGAGCGCGGGCGCATCGCGCAACTTGGTGAGCACGGTTGCGATCTCATCGCGCGCGACGACGAGGGTCAGCTCGCCGAACGCTGTCGTCGCGCCTAGAACTGCGTCCCCGAGGGTCGCCGCGATATCGCCGGGAGCGGGGATCATGTCTGGCTCACACCCTAGCGCTCGATGGTGCCGGTACGGCGGATCTTTTTCTGCAGCAGCAGGATGCCATAAACCAGCGCCTCGGCGGTTGGCGGGCATCCGGGCACGTAGATGTCGACGGGCACGATGCGGTCGCAGCCGCGCACGACGCTGTAGCTGTAGTGGTAATAGCCGCCGCCATTGGCGCAGGAGCCCATCGAGATGACGTAGCGCGGCTCGGGCATCTGGTCGTAGACCTTGCGCAAGGCCGGGGCCATCTTGTTGGTCAGCGTGCCAGCCACGATCATCACGTCGGACTGGCGCGGACTGGCGCGGGGCGCAAAACCGAAGCGCTCGACATCATAGCGCGGCATCGAGAGCTGCATCATTTCGACGGCGCAGCAGGCGAGCCCGAAGGTCATCCACATCAGCGAGCCCGTGCGGGCCCAATTGATGAG
>JBKJYG010000427.1:0-8802 GCA_046715905.1 Hyphomicrobiaceae bacterium
GCACCACGAGTGGCATCAGCACGGCCAGCATGGCAACGAACAGCGCCCAGGCGAACATCGGCCACCGCCAGAGCCCTAGGCGGACGGTGCGTCGCTCGCCGCCCTTGCCCGCAATCGTCGTGAAGCCTTTGCGGTGGAGGAGGAGGCGCTGCACGCCCAGCAGGGCCATCGTAATGAGCAGCAGCGGCAAGGCATAAGCCGCCGCAACCTCGACCCGGACAGGATACTCGAAGAATTGCCAAAGTTGCGTCGTGACCACCGGAAAGCGGGCGGGAATGGCGATCAGGGCTGGAACGCCGAACAGGGCGATCGATTGCAGGAACACGATGATGACGCCGCCGAGGATGGCCGGCAGGATCAGCGGCATGGTGATGCGCCGTGCGGTCTTGAGGGGGCCGGCGCCGAGCACATTGGCGGCATCCTCCATTTCCAAGGACACGAGCTCGAGCGCGGAACTCGTCAGCACGAAGATGAAGAAAAAGAGGTGCAGCCCCATGATGAGGATGAGGCCACCCAGCGTAAAGACGTTGAACAGGCCTTCCGAGGCGCCCGTGGTCCACATCCATGCCCGGTTGATCCAGCCCGAGTTGGGTCCCGCGAGCAGGATCCACCCGACCGCCGACAGGTAGGGCGGCATGATGAAGGCCGCCAGCACCGAGAGGCGGACGAACCCGCGCCCCGGCATGTCGGTGCGCGTGCACGCCCAAGCCAGGGGCACGGCCAGGAAGACGGCCAGCAAGCCCGTGCCCGCGCCCATCACCAGCGTGTTGAGAAGCGCCTGGATGTAGCGCCAGCGGCCGTAAGCCGTCAGATAATTATCGATCGTGAAGCCGCCGACATCTGCCCTCTCAAAGCTCGAGATGACGAGGCGCGCGATGGGATTGACGACGATCGCGATGAGGATGAGAGCAAAGAACGCGAACACAAGCAGCGTCCAATCGAACGATCGGACGAGGCCACGGCTTGGCGCTGCCGCCACAACAACGCCATCGTGGCCCAGCACGTCGGTCATGCGCCGGCCCTCATTCAGATGCCGAAGGTGTCACGCCAATTCTCTTTGATTTCCGGCAAGCCTTTGAGCAGCTTGTCCGGCGGTGCGATCATCGTTTTCAGCTGATCGAGGGGCGTGCCGACTTTTGGCTTGACCTCGGCGTGGATCGACTCTCCGAAGGCATTGACGGAAATCTGGCTCGCGGCCGGGCTCGACAGGAACTCCATGAAAAGCCGTGCGGCGTTGGGATTCTTGCCGCCCTTGACGATCAGCGACGGTGCGACGATCAGGATCGTCCCGTCTTCGGGATAGGCGACGTCGATCGGCTCGCCCTTGGCCTTGGACTCGAAGGCTGTTGCCAGGCTCCCTGCCGCAACCATGCGTTCGCCCGAGCGCAGCATCGTCAGCGTATCCTGGATGGAGCGGCCGATCTGCGGATTGTTGGCTTTCAGCTTCTCGAAATACTGCCAGCCGTAAAGACGGTTCATCTCCCACACCCAGATGCTGACGTAGCCCGAAAAAGCCGGGTGTCCGACCGAGACCTGGTTTTTCCATTTCGGATCGATGAGGTCGGTCCATTTTTTCGGCACGTCGCCAGGTTTGACCTTGCCGCTGTTGTAGGTGATGGCGATGGTGCCGATGGAGGTGACGTGGAAGACGCCCTCCGGATCGATGTTCTGGACCGCAGGGATCAGGGTTTTGGCGTTGGCCGGCGTGAACTTTTCGGCCAGACCTCGCGTCTTGAGATCGATGGCATGGCTGATGTCGGTCGAGGAAAGCACATCGCACTGCGGCCCACCCGATTTCAGCTCCTGGCTCAGCCGCTGATAGGCGACGTTGGCCGTGGTGCGCACCACATTGACCGTGACGCCGGGGTATTTCGCGGTGAAGGCCTTGCCGTATTGCTCCGCCAGCTCGGCCGCATGATGGGCATCATACCAGGTCAGCTCGCCTTCTTTTTTGGCCGCTTCATAAAGCGTTTTCTCGGCGTCCGAGGCCAGTTGAGCAAATCCGGGATTTGATATCGCTGCGCTGGCGCCCAGTGCCAGGGCCCCCTGCCCAAAGGTGCGGCGCGTGATGGTCATCCGGCGTCTCCGTCTTGAGGGTTCTGGCTTTAGACTTTGAGAGTGATTTTGGCGCACTCGAAAGTCTCTGGCGAGTGTTGTTTCGATAATCAACGGCGTCTCCGGTCAGCGGCTCAGTCCGCTTTGCCTTGCCGCTGCAGGATCGCTTTCAAGCGCCGGGCCACCGCCGGCTCGATTTTTCCAGCTCTTGTCAGCTCATTCATGACCTCGTCCTGATGCTCGGCCAAGTTCGGTCCGCCATGCCGGATGCGGCCCGGCGTGCGGGACAGCCGCGGAAACACGTTCTGCATGCGCAGCGGTCCGAGATCCTTGTCCTCGATGGTGGTGACGCTCTCGCGAGCCACGTATTGGGGATCGTCGCAGATCTGGGCCACGTCATAGATCGGGCCAATCGCAGCCTCGGCCGTTTCGAAGGCATCGAGCACCTCGGCCAGGGTATGGCGCCCAATCCAGCCGCCGACGATGGCGTCGACCTCCTCGACGTGCTCGACCCGCCCCATGTTGGTGCGGAAGCGCGGATCATCGGCGGTGCCCGGTCCCCCGCACAGCTCCATCACCCGGCGCGTGATGCTGGGCGCGGCGGCAGAAATGGCGACCCAGCGGTCGTCCTTCGTCTGATAGGCGTTGCGGGGCGCATTGTTGACCGAGCGGTTGCCGGTTCGGCCCTGGACGAAGCCGAGCTGGTCGAAAGCTGATGTCTGCGCGCCCAGCAACGCAAACAGGGGCTCGTAGAGCGACAGGTCGATGACCTGACCTCGGCCGGAGCCCTGCACGTCGCGCTCGTAGATGGCGAACATGATGGCGAACACGCCATGGTAGGCGGCAACGCCATCCGCCAGCCCGAAGGGCGGCAGCGTCGGCGGGCCAGCCGCCTCTCCGGTGATGTGCGCAAAGCCCGAGAAGGCTTCGGCGATGGTGCCGAAGCCGGGACGAAAGCGATAGGGTCCCGTCTGCCCGAAGCCCGTCACGCGCAACATGATGAGACGCGGATTGAGCGCCGACAGCACCTCCCATCCCAAGCCCCACTTCTCGAGCGTCCCGGTGCGGAAATTCTCGATCAGCACATCGGCGTCGGCTGCCAGGGCCAGGAACGCGGCTTTGCCATCGTCGTCGTGCAGATCCAGCGAGATGCAGCGTTTGTTGCGGCCCGTCACCTTCCACCACATGCCGTGGCCATCCTTGGCGACGCCCATTTTGCGGAGCGCATCGCCGTCCGGATGCTCGATCTTGATCACGTCGGCCCCGAAGTCCGCCAGCACCATGGCCGACAGGGGTCCCGCAAAAACCGTGGCGCAGTCGATGATCTTCAGCCCCGCGAGTGGGCCGTCCTTGGCGGTGTCGCGCTGCATGGGCGATCTGTCCTTCAGGAAACGAGTTTGAGCCGCCGGGCGATGTCGAGGGTTGCGCGGGCCTCGCGGAAAAACGGCTCATCCACCATGCGGCCGTCGATCGTGAATGCGCCCTTGCCGGCGTTGGCTGGATCGTTGATGGCGGCGATCACCCGCTGCGCCCGCGCGATCGCTTCGGCGGTCGGCGTGAAGACGCGGTTGGCGATCGGCACCTGCAGCGGATGCAGGCAGGTCTTGCCGGCATAGCCGAGCCTGAGCGCGGCCATCGCGTCACGCTCAAAGCCAAGGGTGTCGTGGATGTCCATATAGGCGGTGTCGTAGGCCGGAACGCCAGCTTCGGCCGCCGCCAACCGCGTCATCAGCCTGACCGGACCGATGGCGGCTTCCCGCCGTTCGATCCGCAACGGGGCAAACAGGTCGGCCAAGCCGTATTGGAGGCCTGACACGCGCGGCGATGCGGCCGCGATCAACGCTGCATCGCGCAAGCCTTTGGGGCTCTCGACATTGACGAGCAAAGCGATGCGGTGGCTGAGCTTGCGGCGGGCCTCGGCGGTTTCGATGGCGCGGACGGCGGCATGCACCTCGTCCACCGTCTCCAGCTTCGGCAGGTTGATGGCATCGAGGCCCACCTGCACGACGGCGTCGATGTCCTCGTCGAACTCGGGGCTGCCGATTGCATTGACGCGCACGATCATCAGCTTGTCATGGCGACGCGGCAAGGCCGCTAAAAACTCGGCAATGCGCCGCCGCGCCTCGCTCTTCTTGGGCGGTGCGACCGAGTCTTCCAAATCGAGTGAAAGAGCGTCCGCATCGCCGCGCATCGCCTTTTCGAAAAACTCGGGCCGGCTTCCCGGGACGAACAGTTTGCTGCGCATTGTCTTGATGCCCTGGAGATCGGCTCAACGTCCGAGCTGTCGCCAGAACCTAGAGGAGATCGCAGGCTTGGGCGAGCGGGCAATCGCTGCCGGCGGCTCACAACCCAGCTACGACCACACAGGCGGAGGGAACACGGCCTCGAGTTCGGCGTTTTACCGCCAGATGGGCCTCGCCGGCTCATTAGGTGCCCGCAAGGGTACTGAGCCGCTCAGTAGCCTCCGGGCGATCGGCGGCTTTTTCTTTGTCCGAGGGCGCACCTTAGGCTCCGGTCCAGGCCGGCTTGCGCTTGGTCAGGAAAGCGTCGAGGCCTTCGCGGAAATCAGCGCTGGTATAAACCTTGGCGACGAGATCGTGGTCGTCGATCTTCGGCCCGGCCTCGCGAATCCGGCGCATCAGCTCCTTTGTGGTCGAGAGCGTGAGCGGGGCATGGCCGGCGATCTGCGCCGCCAACTGCTTGGCTCGAGCCATCAGCGCCGCGTGGTCGTCCAGAAGCTCCGTGACGAGGCCTGAAGCATGGGCTTCGTCGGCGGTCATCAGGCGTGATGTGAACACCAGATCGACGACGCTGGGCGCTCCGATAAGCCCCGTCAGCCGTTGCAGGCTGCGCGCGGACAGGCAGTTGCCAAGCGTGCGCGCGATCGGAAAACCAAAGCGCATGTCACGGGTGGCGATGCGCATGTCGCAACAGACCGCAATCGCCGCGCCGCCCCCCGTGCAGGCGCCGGAGATGGCGGCGATCATCGGCACCGGGCAGCGCTCGATGGCGCCCAGGATGCCATCCACCCGCTCTTCGTAGCCCAGCCCGTCGGCGGGCGTCTTGAAGGCGCGGAACTGATTGATGTCAGTGCCGGCGGCAAAGGCTTTCGTGCCGGCACCCGTCACGATGATGGCGCGGACGGACCCATCGGTCGGCAGTGTCTCGCACACCTCGGCCAGCCGCGCATACATCTCGAATGTCAGCGCATTATACTTCTCCGGCCGGTTGAGGGTGACGGTCATTACCAAGCCGTCTTGGTCGACGAGGATGTCATCGGTCATTGCGATTTGCTTTCGGATGGGAAGGAGACCCGCTCGATGAGGCGGAGGTCGATCCGAGCAGTCTGGGCCAGAACTCGGCCGGCCCGCAAGCTGCGCCTTCGATCGCGCTCCAGAGCAGCGTTCAGAACTCACTCAGCGCGTGCGCGATGATTTTGCGCATGACGCTCGGCAGCGCGGCGCCGTCGAGATCCCGGCGATGCACCCAGCGGCATCGCTCAGGCTCCGCCCACAGGTTCAATGGCGTTTGGGCCGAGACCAAGCTGCGCAAGACCCGCATCTCCAGTCTGAAATGCGTGAACGTGTGCCCGACCAAGCCCGAGACGGGCCACCATTCGGATCCCACCGGCGCCGTGCGCAGGGCCTCAAGAGGATCGCCTGGAGTGTCGAGCCAGGCGGACGAGGGCACCTCCATCATGCCGCCAAGCAAACCCGCGTTAGGACGCCGGCGCAGCAGCACGTGGCCATCTTCCCGCAGCGCTACAAAAGCCTGGCCGTGACGCACGGGACGCGCGGCTTTGACGGCGCGCCGGGGCAGCATCGCCGCGGTGCCGAGCGCGTAGCCGGCGCAGCATGACGTCAGAGGACACATCAGGCAGGAGGGACGCTTGGGTGTGCAGACGGTGGCGCCGAGATCCATCAGAGCTTGCGCGAAGTCTCCCGCCCGGTCGTCCGGCGTCAGCGATCGGGCCAGCGTCCGCAATCGCGGTTTGATGGCCGGCATCGGCTCCGCAACGGCAAACAAGCGGGCCATGACCCGCTCGATATTGCCATCGACCGGGCTTGCCTTGGCACCAAACGCGATGGCGACAATGGCGGCGGCGGTGTAAGGCCCGATGCCCGGCAGCGTTTGCAGCTCGGCTTCGGTCGTGGGGAACGCACCCCCATTCTGGCTCACGACGGCCTGCGCGCAGGCGTGCAGATTGCGGGCTCGTGAATAGTAGCCAAGTCCGGCCCACTGCACGAGGACCTGGTCCAACGACGCCGAGGCCAGCGCTTCGACCGTCGGCCATGTCGCCAGAAAGCGGAGGAAGAAGGGTATGACGGCCTTCACCGTGGTCTGCTGGAGCATGACCTCCGACAGCCAGACGTGGTAGGGATTGGGCTTGTCCCCTGGGGCAGACCGCCACGGCAGGTGACGGCGCTCGCGATCGTACCACGCCAGCAGCAGGTCAGCGGGCTCGACTCCGCCGTACCCCCGCTGTTGCTTTTGCGCCACGGCGCTCATGATGTCCTTGGGGTCGACCGCTTTCGAATCGCTCTCCCATGCTAGTCCGGCGGCATCGCCACGCAAAATGCGGAACGGCAGGTGCGCTCCTATGCAGCATAGAAATCCAGGCAAGCCCGTGCCCTCCAGGCAATCGACCGGGAGAGGTCCAGCGCCCCCGCCGGTCCTCCCGGACCGCCGCCGGACCTCCTTTGGTCCGAAGTCGGTCGGCAGCTTCGTGCCCAGGCTTACCCGCTCAGCCTTCGAAAAGTATGGATTTTCGGCCGCCACGCTGCTCACCGATTGGGCATCGATCGTGGGCAGCGAAGTGGCGGCCTATACGGCGCCCGAACGCATGAAATGGCCGCGCAGGGTCGGCCAAGGCGAGGCTGCAGACAGCGGTCAGGGTCGCCCCGGCGCCACGCTCATTCTGCGCGTCGATGGCTCGCGGGCGCTCGAGGTCCAATACCGCGGCGTTCAAATCCTCGACCGCATCAATGCTTATTTCGGCTACCGCGCGGTGCAGGAGATGCGCATTATTCAGGGACCGGTGGCTGCCGTGCCGACGGCGATCACCGCGCGTGAGGCGCTCGCGAGACCAGCGCCACCCCCGCCGCTCGCCGTGGCGGCCATCGCCGACGAGGCCTTGCGACACGCGCTGTCGCGCATGGCAGCCGGGCTTTCGGCTCGCCGCGGCGCTTGACCGCGTGGCGGCGCCTCGGCCTGCGGCGCCCGACGCTCTGTCCGTGTCATCGCCTGGGCTGAAAGTCGCACGCCGTTCGGTTGGCATCCACAGCGCTTTGCCTTAATCAAGGGCCGCATGCGTGCTAGGCGGGCAACGCGGCGCATGGCGCTGCAGTATAGGAGATCCACGTGTTCGATCATCTCAGTGCGCAGCTTCTGCCACGCGGGGTCCAGGCGTCGTTGATCGTGGTCTTTGCGCTCGCACTCGGTCTTGGCCCCCCTGCTTTGGCACAGCAGAGAAAGGCCGCCGCGGCTGCCGAAGTGTCGGTCGAAGAGCTGATGAAGCCCGGCCCGCTTCCCGATGTCGTCGTCGGCAAGTCCGACGCGCCGGTCACGATCGTCGAGTACGCGTCGATGACGTGCCCACATTGCGCGGTGTTTCACAACACGGTGCTGCCCAAGCTGAAAGAGAAATATATCGAGCCCGGTCAGGTTCGGCTGATCTTCCGCGAGTTCCCGCTCGATAATCTGGCGGCGGCAGCCTCGATGCTGACCCGCTGTGCCGGCCTCGACAAGACCGCAGAGTTGACGAGGCTGTTCTTCGAAAAGCAGGATGCTTGGGCGTTTACGCAGGGCAATCCGTTGCCAGGCCTGTTCACGGTGGCCGAAGGCGCCGGCTTCACCAAAGCCAGCTTCGATGCCTGCCTCAAGGATCAAAAAGCCCTCGAGGGCGTGACGCAGACTCGCGATCGGGCGACCAAGGTGCTCAACGTCCGTTCCACGCCCACGTTCTTTATCAATGGCAAGCGCTTGGAAGGGCGCTCCGATCAGATCGAGACTTTCGAAGCGGCGCTGCAGCCGTTGCTGAAAAACTGATGCGGTTTCCGATCGCACGCGCCCTGTTGCGGCGAGGCTTGCGGCAGAATAATCGCGTGCGGGTTGAAGCGCTACTGCTGATCAGTGTCCTGGCCGGCGGCTGCACGGGCGACGCAACCGCGTTGCTGTCCAACGGATCGACATCGGCTTTGCCGGCGGCCGAAGCGGCGACGCCCGACCAGCCCTTCACTCCCTTCGTCGATGCAAATGCCACCGCTGTTCCCGAGCGCCAGGTCATTCATCAGCCGACGCGTGCCGAGGTGATGCAGCCAGGTGCCTTGCCGGAGTTTTCGCTCGGCCGCGCCGAGGCGCCGGTGACGATCGTGAAATACATGTCGCTGACCTGTCAGTTCTGCCGTCAGTTCATGGCGCAGACCTTCCCGGCCCTCAAACGCGAGTACATCGACACCGGCAAGGTTCGTTTCATCATCCGCGAGTTCCCAATCGGCAAGACGAGTGGCAACGCGACCATCGCTCTGCGGTGCGCGCCGATGGAGAAGTATCTCACCCTCTACGAGAAGTTTCTCCAGCAACAGTCGGCCTGGGTGTCGCAAGAGGTGCGACCCGACGTCATCTTCAAAGTCGCGCATCAGGTGGGGATGACGCGCCAGCAATTTGATACGTGCTTGCAGAATCAGCCCATGATCGACGCCCTGAAGGGCATCAAGGATCGTGGCCGGGAATTGGGCATTATTGGCA
>JBKJYG010000428.1:0-5620 GCA_046715905.1 Hyphomicrobiaceae bacterium
ATGACGCCGCAGCTGCAGCAGGCGATCCGCTTGTTACAGCTATCGAATTTGGAATTGAACAGCTTCGTCGATACCGAGCTGGAGCGGAACCCGCTGCTCGAGCGTGAGGACGACGTAGGCCCGGCGACGCCGGTCGACGTCGAAGAGCGTCGAAGCCCAAGCGACGCGACCGAGCCAATTGATTTCGAGCGTCAATCAGCAATCGTCACTCACGATCTCGATGCCGACGTTGAAAGCGTGTATCCCGAGACGCCATCCAGCGAGCTCGGCCCCGACCTTGCCAACGGCGCCAGCAGCTGGGCTTCCCAGCGTAGTTCGGGAGCTAGCGGGCGGTTCGAGGGCGAGACTGACCTCGAAGACTATGCAACGGCCGAGAGGTCGCTCAAAGACCGGTTGGCGGAGCAGCTTAACCTCGCCCTGCGTTGCGATCGGGACCGGCTGATCGGCGCGCACATGATCGACCTTGTCGACGATGCCGGGTACCTGGTCGCCGACCTCGACGATCTGGCTGTCAAGCTCGGCGCGCCGCTGGACATGGTGGAACGCGTTCTCTCGGTCTTGCAAACCTTCGAGCCGACCGGTGTTTGCGCGCGCAGTCTGAAGGAATGCTTGGCGCTGCAGCTGAAGGAACGCGGCAGATTCGATCCGATTATCGAAAAGTTTCTCGATGCCCTGCCGCTGCTGGCCGCCCACAACATGCCGGCCTTACGGCGGGCCGTGGGGGTCGACGCGGAGGATCTTTCGGAGATGATTGCCGAGATCAAGCAGCTCAACCCCAAGCCTGGCCATACCTTCGGCGGGACCGAGCTTCAACCCGTGATACCCGATGTGCTTATTCGCGCCGGCTCGGACGGAAGCTGGTTGATCGAGCTTAACAGCGACACGCTTCCGCGTGTTCTCGTCAACCGCTCCTACTTCGCACGCGTCAACCGCACGGCGCGGCCCGGTAGGGACAAGGATTTCATCATTGAATGCCTGCAAAGTGCCAATTGGCTGGTCAAAAGCCTCGATCAGCGCGCGCGTACCATTCTGCGGGTGACGGAGGAGATCGTCCGTCAGCAAGACGGGTTCCTGACCTATGGAGTGCAGCATCTGCGGCCGCTCAATCTCAAGCGGGTAGCCGATGCCATCGGCATGCACGAATCGACCGTGAGCCGCGTCACCTCGAACAAATACATGGCGACCCCGCGCGGGATCTTTGAGTTGAAGTACTTCTTCACGTCTTCAATCGCCTCCGCGGGTGAGGGGGAGGCGCACTCGTCCGAGGCCGTGCGGCACCGCATCAAGCTGCTTATCGATGCGGAGGGGCCGACCGTCATCCTGTCTGATGATTCGCTCGTGGACCTGCTGCAGCGGGATGGAATCGAAATCGCCCGCCGAACGGTGGCGAAGTACCGTGAAGCGATGCGCATCCCATCTTCGGTGCAACGCCGGCGGGAGAAGCGCATGCTGGCCTGCGCCGAGGCGTCATAATCGGCAGCGAGGCCGCAATTCTCTTCAAATACAATTCTTTGTTCCGCTGGGCCCGCAACCGGACGCTCTATCTTCGCGGGCACAATTCAGGGGGCTTGTGCGTTCTCCACGGGAAGGCGCATATAGGCCTTAAAGTGGACTGATCAGATTGTTAGCAGAAGACGATCGGACGAGGGTCTTGGCACGTTTCAGCCGCCGTAGGGCTTATGCTAGTCGTGGTTGCTTGGGCATGAGCATCGCAAGGCGGGGTCGACCTAGTGCAAATAAGTGCCGGAGGACGAGGGAAAATAATCGATGGACCTAGGCGATCTGATCAAGCCAGAAGGAGTGATCGCCAATCTGAAGGCCCGCAATAAGAAGCAGGTTCTGCAGATTTTGGCGGCGAAGGCGGCTCAACTTACCGGCAGCAAGACGGAAATCATCTACGAGATACTTCTACAACGCGAACGGCTTGGCTCAACCGCGTATGGTCGGGGCTTAGCCATTCCGCATGGCAAATTGCCCGAACTCCAGCAGCTCGTCTGCCTATTTGCAAAGCTCGACGATCCGGTGGATTTCGAGGCGCTGGATAACCAGCCGGTCGATCTGGTGTTCGTTCTGCTCGCGCCGGAGCACACCGGGGCTGACCATCTCAAGGCGTTGGCTCGTATATCGCGGCTGCTGCGGGATCCCTTGGCGATCGAGAAGCTGCGGGCCTCTCGTGACCGCACCGTGCTGTTTTCCGTGTTGACGGAACCGCTTGCCTCGCATGCGGCCTGATAGGGGCCGATCGACCCAGACCGACCCAGACCGAGCATCAACCCAGAACAAGCAGGGCGCCGAGCCCTGCTCCGCCGATCAGAATTCGCCACCAGGCAAACGGTGCGAAGCCGTGCCGGCTGACGAAGTCGAGCAGATAACGGACGACCACCGCGCCGACGAGAAACGCCACCAGGAAACCTAGCGCAATCGATTGCACGGCGGCCGCGTCGAGATCGCCGAAGTTCTTGTACAGGTCGAAGGCAAAAGCGCCCGTCATGGTCGGCATGGCCAGGAAAAACGAGAATTCGGCGGCCGCCCGCTTGGAGACACCGAGCAGCATGGCGCCGACAATGGTGGCGCCCGAGCGTGAGACCCC
The DNA here is from genome assembly GCA_046715905.1 of Hyphomicrobiaceae bacterium. Lineage (GTDB taxonomy): Bacteria > Pseudomonadota > Alphaproteobacteria > Rhizobiales > Hyphomicrobiaceae. Next base: position 2,591 of record JBKJYG010000428.1, read on the forward strand.
CGGGACCAAGGCTGCGCATTGCCAGAGCCCAATCTTCAACGCCAGCATCGGCGTGATATCCATGACGTCCTGACGCGACGGCCTCAGCGCAAGCCGGTCGACGATCAACAGCACGATGCCTCCGAGTATAAGGGTCGAGCAGATCAAAACAGGCGTCTCGAACAGCACCTCTTTGATGTATTTATGCAGGGTTGCCCCGACGACCGCTGCGGGCAGGAAAGCGACCAGGACGGCGATCGTGAACCGTCGCACTTGTGCGTTGTTCGGGAGTTCGACGAGCAGTGCCCAGAGCCGTCCCGCATAGAGCGTCAGAAGAGCCAGGATGGCGCCAAGCTGGATCAAGATTTCGAACGCGCGCTTGGAGGGTTTGATGCCGAGAAAATGTTCGGCCAACAGCAGATGCCCGGTCGACGATACCGGGAGAAACTCAGCTAGCCCTTCGATGATCCCAAGCAGGATGATTTGCCAGGTCGTCACATCAGTTCCCGGTTTGGTTCTGGGCCATTGCCGTCGGCGAGGTTCACGCGGCCGGCACGTTACGCGAGGCCAACTTCACCCGCGAGTGAGGCACGTCAGCACGGCGCCAGCGCGGCTAGGATGCGGCCTATGACCATCCTGATCCACTTCCCCGTGTGCCCGTTTTCGCGGTCGATCCGGCTGGGGCTCGCCGAAATCGACATGTCTTTCGAGCTGCGCGAGGAGAAACCGTGGGAGTGGCGTCCGGAGTTTCTATCAATCAATCCCGCCGGCGATCTGCCGGTGCTTGAGCTTTCCGATGGCGTGGTAATCTCTGGCGCTTACGCGATTTCCGAGTACCTGGGCGAAATGGTGCGGCGAGCGCCGGCGGAGGAGCGGATCAAAGATCTCTTCCCCGGCAACGCCGATCTTCGCAGTGAAGTCCGCCGGCTGGTCGATTGGTTCCACCGCAAGTTCGACGCGGAGGTGACGCGCGAGATGCTGCAGCACCGGCTATGGTGGCGGTTGGGCGTCGGGGGGGCGGACCGGGGCAGCCCGCCGCCCAAGGCCGAAGACTTGCGGGCGTTGAGATCCAATCTGCGCTATCATATGGGGTACATTGGTTTCCTGTCCGATCAGCGGCGCTGGCTGGCTGGCGATGAAATGAGTTTCGCCGACCTGGCTGCCGCCGCCCATCTCTCGTGTCTGGATTACCTAGACGAGGTGCCGTGGGAGGCGTTCCCAGCCGTGCAGGACTGGTATTCGCGCATCAAATCCCGGCCATCCTTCGGTGGGCTTCTCGCAGACCGCATAGCCGGCATTGCGCCGCCCGAACATTATGCCAACCTTGATTTTTGAAGGGGCCTTTCCAGGTCGCGATGACACAGAACCAGCGCGTTGCCCCAGACCACCCGCGAGCCGGCACTTCGGACTCTGCCGAAGGCAAGCTGAAGGCCGTGATCGCGCATTTGGCAGCCGGGGTCGGCTTCGATGCGGTGCAATGCATGCGGGTTGCCGATTTTGGCACGCTTCCCGGAGAACGGTTGCACGAGTTCATCGCCGAGGGCTGTCACGGGGACATGGCTTGGATGGCAACATCGGCTGCCCGGCGCGCGCATCCGCTGGCACTTTGGCCAGACGCCCGCAGCGCCATCCTGCTCGGTCTCAGCTACGGGCCGCAAGGTGATCCCCTCGCGGCCTTGCGTCAGCGAAGCCGCGCCGCGATCTCGGTCTATGCTCAAGGCAAGGACTATCATGAGATCATCAAGCCGCGCCTGAAGCAGGTTGCCCGCAGCATCGTCGCGGCCACCGCTGCCGAGGTAAAAGTGTTCGTTGACACGGCGCCCTTGATGGAGAAGGCCTTAGCCGCGCAGTCTGGCTTGGGCTGGCAGGGAAAGCACACGAACCTCGTGTCGCGCCAGCACGGCTCGTGGCTGTTCCTCGGTGCCATTCTGACAACGGCCGAGATTGCGCCCGACCCACCGGAAACCGACCACTGCGGGTCCTGCCGCCGCTGTCTCGACGTCTGCCCGACCAATGCGTTTCCCGCACCGTACCGCCTCGATGCCCGGCGCTGCATTTCCTATCTCACGATCGAGCATAAAGGTCCGATCGATCGGGAGCTGCGGGCGCCCATGGGCAATCGCATTTTTGGCTGCGATGATTGCCTTGCCGTGTGCCCGTGGAACAAATTCGCATCCGCGGCACGCGAGCAGCGGTTGCAATCCCACAGCGGCACAGGCAGCCCGTTGCTCTGCGAGTTGTTGCGCCTCGACCACGCCGGCTTTCGCGAGCGCTTCCAGGGCACGCCGGTGAAACGCACAGGCCGCGACCGCTTCATGCGCAACGTCCTGATCGCGGCCGGCAACTCTTCGGACCCCTCGCTCGTCGCGCTCGTTCGGGAGCGGCTTGGCGATGCGTCGCCGCTGGTGCGTGGCGCCGCCGTTTGGGCGCTGGCGCGGCTGGTGGGACGGGAACATTTGCACGCCTACGCCGCCAACCATAGGGAACAGGAAGCGGACGCCACCGTTCAATCGGAATGGCGGGCTGAGCTGGCATCATGACGCACCTCTTTTGTTTCGGATTGGGTTACACGGCACAGGTGTTCGCGCAGCGCTTGTCCCGTCAGGGGTGGGCGATCAGCGGCACCGCCAGGACGCCTGCGGGCGCAGCCTCGATCGATGCGCAGGGCTGGCGCGGCCTCGTCTTCGATGGCAGCTCGCGCCAAACTGAAATTGCGTCCGCCTTAGAGTCGACAACGCACGTCTTGCTGTCCATTCCACCGGGGTCGTCCGGAGACCCTGCGCTGAGGCATTACCGGGCTGATCTGGCGGCCGCGCCGCTCGCCTGGATCGGATATCTCTCCACCATCGGCGTCTATGGCGATCACGCCGGAGGCTGGGTTGACGAGGAGACGCCTCCCGCTCCTGCCACCGCGCGCGCCAAGTGGCGGCTGGCGGCCGAGCAGGCTTGGCTGGCGTTCGGCGGCACGACGGGCCATCGTGTCGAGGTGTTCCGGCTGCCCGGAATTTACGGACCTGGGCGCAGTGCCCTCGACCAGGTTAGGGCGGGCAC
>JBKJYG010000429.1:0-6289 GCA_046715905.1 Hyphomicrobiaceae bacterium
CTGGTTCCTGGGGGCCTTGAGCTTCTGTCTGGTGGCCTCGGTCGCCGGCGCGCCAATTCAGAGGCCGAAGGCGCTGGGCGCGGCGACCCAGCCTACAATTTGCTGGAACGTCAGCGCAGCACCGAAAGGTGCTGTCAAAGTCCCGAGCATGGCGTTTGCCAGCGCCACCAGAGCCACCATGACGACAAGCATGGCGACCACGGCGGCCAGCAGCCGGACGCCATCGACGGTGCCCTGCGTGATCGCGTCCATGCTGGAGCGAGGTGGGTTTGAAAGCTCGATTTCGGCCGTCTCCGGTCCACCTTCAAACCCGTGTGGAACGGCAATGCGCGCCAGCACCAACGCCGCCGGCGCATTCATCAGCGAAGCCGCCAACACATGGCCGGCGGCCGAGGGAAGCACCGGCTCCAGGATCGACGCGTAGAGGGCAAGCACCGTGCCGGCAACGGTTGCCATGCCGATAGCCATCGCGGCAAACAGCGCGCCGCGGCCCATGCTGGCCAGGTAGGGCCGCACCAGCAAGGGCGCCTCCACCATGCCCAGGAAGATCTTGGCCGCGGCGACGGTGCCGAGTGGCCCGTCGATGCCAAACAGTCGCTGGAAGATCAGCGCGAACAGACCCACGATGCGCTGCAAGATGCCCCAATAGTACAGCAACCGCGAAATCGCGCTCATGACGAGGATCAGGGGAAGCGCGCGGAAGCCCAGCACAAACGCGGCTGCGGGTTGTGTCACATCAAACGGCTGCGGGCCGCCCGCCAGATATCCGAACACAAGCCGCATCCCGGCCTCGGTCGCGGATTGCAAAGCGGCGACCGCGCGTGCAACGGCATCAAACAGCACCTGCGACTGGGGCAATTTGAGGAGCACCAGAGCGATCAAGAATACGAGGCCGAGGCCGGCTACGGTTCGTCCCATCTGACGCAGTGTGCCCTGGCATTTCCGGTCTTCGGAGATCATCCAGGCGATGCACGGCATCGCGAACACGCCAAGCAGGCTTTGCAGGGCTAGCATGATGGCTGTTTCTCACCCCGATCTAGCCCACTCACCCGGTCAGCAGGAGCCTGCGGAGGCCGCAGATTACTCCGTGCGGGCTGTAGATGATCCCACGCAGAGCCTGCCACAAAACGCGCCTGCGACGTTACCGCCCTGCCGACATAATTGGGCCGTAGTACCATCGAGTCGCGCCGCCTGTCTCCCGTCTGCCGTCACGGTAGGCGGGTTGATGTGCAACACAGGAGCGTTGATGCCTGACCGCCGCTTCGAGAGCACACCGGCCCGACCGGATGATAGACACGAGGGGCGAGGCCGGCCGGCGGCCGTCTCGGGTAGACGCCCTGCTGGCCGTACAGCCGCATCGATCGTCCTGACGGGGCTTCTCTGGCTCGGATTGGGGCTGCTGTCGCTGATTCTGTTCGCGGGAACGTTCCTCGTCGTGGCACCGCCCAGCGATCTCATCAACGAGCGGATTACAGCCGAAATACGGGCGCGAACGGGCCGCGAGCTTCACATCGCGGGAGGATCAAGTTTCACGTTGCTGCCGTCGCTGCGCCTGACGATGGCCAATGTGTCGCTCTCGGCTCCCCCCGCCATGCAGGCGCCGCCGTTGATCGAAGCGGAGGGGCTGGAAGTCAGCCTGGCCCTGCTTCCGCTCCTGCTGCGCGAGGTCCAGATCGATCGGTTGGTGTTCATCAGGCCGGTGATCGATCTGCGCATCGATGCGTCCGGCCGGCGAAGCTGGGATTTCGTCGAGAGGAGTGTGCCGGCAGGAGGCCAGCCCATCCGTTTGGCGCAGCTTGCCACGCGTCGCGACGATGGCCGGCATTTGCCCGCCGAACTGCAGGATTTCGCGCGCAATTCGAGCCTGCCGCCCCCGCGTCGCGTCGATGAACTTGGCCGCGCCCTGTCCCTGGACGATGTTCGCATTGTTGAAGGCGTGCTGCGCTTCGCCGACCTTCCGCAAGGCCGCACGATCGAGCTGCGTGACATCGAGGCCAGGATTTCGCTGGGCCACGGGCTCGGCGCCCTGGCGCTGTCTGGCCAGGCGCTCGTCGAGGGTGAGCGTTTCCACATCGACAGCCGCGTCGCCTCGCTGCGGGACGCCATGGATGACCGGCCGTTCGGTCTGACACTGAAACTTGCCAGTGCTGTGGGCGACGCCAGTTTCGAAGGCATGCTCACGACCCCTCGACGGCCCCAGCTTGACGGGCGCGTGAGCCTGAAAGCGGCTTCAGGGTCTTTGCTTGCCCGCCGCCTCGCCATCCCGCAACTGGCCCCACTGGGGGCGATTGACGCCGGTCCCCTGGCCGTCGAAGGGTTGCTCAAGACCACGCCGACGAGCGTGGCCGTGCGCGAGGGCACCTACCGTTGGTCGGACGTGACCGCCCAGGGCTCCGCGTCGATTGATACGTCCGGCGCGCGGCCATTCGTCAAAGCCAATCTGAAGATTGCAGCGCTCGATCTGGATGCGCTTGCCGGTCGTCAGACGAAAGCTCGCGGCGCCGACGGTGGCGGGTCGGCCGGGTCGCTGGCACGGGCCGCTCCGGCGCCTGCCTCGCCGCCAGGGAAACTGCGCTCGATCGAGGAGCTGCTGGGTCCGGGGCAGCAGGCACCCGCCACTCAGGTGCGCGGATTTGCACGTCGCTCCGGCGAAGATTGGAGCATGGAGACGATCAACCTCGTCCGGCTTGATCGCTTCGACCTCGAGGGCCGGTTCGACATTGGCCAGCTTCAATGGCAGGGCGTGAAAGCCAGCGAGGCTCAGGTCGAGGCCGGCCTCAAGGCCGGCGCGCTGAAACTGACGCTGATGGATGCCGTCCTGCATGGCGGCCGCGCCAAGGGCCTCGTCACGATCGAGGCCAAGGAGCATGGCTTGACTTTGGGCGTCAATCTCTCGACCGAGGGCGTCGCAGTCAGGCCGCTGCTCGCCGAGTGCGCGGGGCTCGACCTGGCCGATGGGCGCGGGCGCCTGTCGATTGCCGTCAGCGCGAGCGGCTTGAGCGAGCGCGACCTGATTGGCTCGCTGCTGGGCAAAGCCGAAATTTCGCTCGTCGACGGCGCCATTATCGGCTGGGATGCCAACGCCATGATGGCAGGGCTGAGGCATGGGCGCATCCCTAGTCTCGAGCGCTCTGCCGCGTCCAGGACCCCGGTTCATCTGCTCCAGGGCACATTTCAGATCGCCAATGGCGTCGCCCGTACTCAGGACTTGAAGCTGGAAGGATCAGCGCTGAAAACACAGGCGGTTGGTCTTGTGAACATTGTCGATCGCAACATCGATTTCGTCTTGCGGCCCCAGCCCGGCCAGCATCCGGCGCCACAGGGGGGCTTGGCGGCAATCGAGATCCCTGTCAGGATCGCGGGGCCCTGGGGTAGTCCCAGTCTCGTCCCCGACGTCAATGCCGCCCTTAAGTCGCCCCAGACTCAAGAAGCTGTTCGTCAACTGGGTCGGCAGGTCCGCGAGGGCAACGTCGATGGCGCCTTGAAGGCAGTGATCGGTGATGGCCCAGGCAGCGAGCAAAAGATCAACAAAGCTAAGGACGTGATGAAGCAACTGCTCGGTCGATAGACGGTTTCCAGGAACCAAGCGCGGCGATCTGAGCGCGTAGCCTGGTCAAAAAGTTGCGACACCCGGCCCCGCAAATGCGGCATGAGCGCCGGCCAGGATATTTTTGCGCGCACGCGGGGATTTGCCCTTGCGTCAGGAGGCAATTAGCCTCATATCGCGCTTCTCCGTTCGTCCACCTGCCCTAAAGGTCAAAGGACACATCCCCAAACCCCAAAGGTAAGGAGCGGGCGGGTCACAATCTGTCTACTGGTTGGGGAGGGTCACATGGCCTATGACGACGCCCTCTTCCAATTGGGGATGGACTTGACTCGTTCAAGCACCGCCCAAGAGGAAGACCTTGTTGAAAACAACGCGCCCGTTTCGCACGATGATCGTAAAGACCACTTCATCAAACGTGACGGCGTGAGGTTTGCGGGAACGCACCTCATTATCGATCTATTCGGCGCACGACGTCTCGATGATTTAAAACACATCGAGCGAACCTTGAAACGTTGCGTCGAAGTTGCCGGCGCGACGCTCCTCCACATTCACCTCCATCACTTCACGCCTAACGGCGGCGTGTCGGGCGTGGCGGTGCTGGCGGAGAGTCACATCTCGATCCATAGCTGGCCCGAGGCCGACTATGCGGCTCTCGATGTCTTCATGTGCGGGGAGGCCAGACCACATCTGTCTATCCCCGTGCTGAAGGAGGCATTCGGCGCCAGCGAGGTCGTGGTGAAGGAGCATCTGCGAGGCGAGGAACTGGAGCAGCTTGCCTGGTCGGCGGCAGCTCAGAAAAAGGCCCCAGTCCGGCGGCCCAAGGCTGATGTCGGGCAGCAAGTGGTCGCTGCCTGACGATGTGATGAGAGCCTGGCCCGGGCTTCGTTTGCGACGGCCTCAACCGGTCGTTCGCTTGGGCCATGGTTTCTGACATGATGAACAGCGCGCTCCGCCTGCCGGAGCGCGCTGTTCGATTATGGACCTCCCTGACATGCCGGCCGAAGGAGCCCCACCCCATGACCACACGCTGGATCGAGGAAACCTTCCACCCGCATTGGCGCGTCCGTCTCGAGGCCTCCCGCGTGCTGCACGAGGTGAAAACGGATCATCAGCATCTGGTGATTTTCGAGAACGAGACGTGGGGCCGCGTGCTGATGCTCGACGGTGTGTGCCAGCTCACCACGGTCGACGAGTTCATCTATCACGAGATGATGGCGCATGTGCCCTTGATGGCGCTGTCAAAGCCGCGGCGGGCTTTGATCATCGGCGGCGGCGATGGCGGCGTGCTGCGCGAGGTGTTGAAGCATCCCTCGATCGAGACGGCAACGCTCTGCGAGATCGATCGCAGCGTGATTGACCTGTCATTGGAACATTATCCACAGGTCGCCGGCGGCGCCTTCGATGACCGGCGCGCCGACGTCGTGATTGCCGACGGGCTCAAGTTCGTGGCCGAGACCAGAGATAAGTTTGACGCCATCATCGTCGACTCCTCTGAGCCGATCGGACCATCCGCCGTGCTGCACACGCGCGCGTTTTTCGCGGATTGCCGCCGGGCCTTAAAAGAAGGCGGAGTGCTCGTCACGCAGAACGGCTTGCCGTTTCTCTTCCCGGATCATTTGGCGGGCACGACGCGCATCTTTGCGGAGCTGTTCACGTCGGTCGCGCCCTTTATGTGCACCCAGCCGTGTTACTTCGGTGGGCCGTTCGCCCTCAACTGGGCCTCGGACGATGACGATCTACTGGAAATCTCGGCCAAGAAGCTCGGCAAGCGTCAGTCCAAGCGCCATGTCGCGACACGCTACTGGACGCCCGCCGTGCATGTGGCGGCTTTCGCCTTGCCGGCCTACGCCGACCGCGTGGTGCGGGCTGCCCTGGTGGAGGGCGTGGAGAGCAGGGTCGTGACGGGCGAGGCCAAAATCGAACCGGAGCCAAAGCCAATAGACGCGCGCCCCCGCGCGGCTCGGGTCATCAAGCCACGCTCGAAAAGCCCCCGGACCTTGAAAGTAGAGCTTTAAGCAATCGCATCCGGCGATGCGGGAGCGCGATCCTGTGACGTCGAAGCGATGGTGGAGAGGGCTGGATTCGAACCAGCGTAGGCGAAGCCAACGGATTTACAGTCCGTCCCCTTTAGCCACTCGGGCACCTCTCCCCGCTGAGCCGACCTGTCAGGACCGCTCAGGCGCGTTGGCCCGCCGACGCTGGCAGGGAACAACCGGCGTGATCTCTAGGCGGCAGTGACTGAGGCTGTCAACTTGCAATTGCCCGCTTCAAAGGCAGGGTGGATGCTGCGCGTCCGGGCCGCCGATCTATTCCGCCGCCAGCGGTGCCGGGCTCGGTCGCGCGGGGAGCTCGCGTGGCTGGAAATCAAAAGCCGCCCTGGGCCAGGATACCCGCACCACCGCGCCCTGCCGGGGATGCTTGCGGTTGTCGAGCGTGAGCCTGGCGCCCGACCGTTCCAGCAGCGTTTTAGCAATGAAGAAGCCCAATCCAAGCCCTGAGGCTTCGGTGCCCGAGCGCCCGAGACGTTGGCCCGAGGTTCGTGTCGTAACATAGGGGTCGCCGATGGTGTCCATGATCTCGGTGGAGAAGCCCGGCCCGTCGTCCATCACCGTGATGACCACCTCGCGTTGATCCCAGGCGGCGCGGATTTCGACCTCGGTATTGGCGAAGTCGACGGCGTTCTCGATGATGTTGCCCAGACCGTAGATGACGCCCGGCCGGCGCTCCCCCACAGGCTCGGGC
>JBKJYG010000430.1:0-2747 GCA_046715905.1 Hyphomicrobiaceae bacterium
CGGCACAGCCGCACATCAACGGCGGGCGGCGAAAAACGCCATCAGCAGTTCTCGTGCTTCAGCCTCCGACAGGCCGCCGTAAACGTCCGGTGCGTGGTGACAGGTTGAATGCGTGAAAATGCGCGGCCCATGCTCGACGCCGCCGCCCTTGGGATCGCCTGCGCCGAAATAGAGCCGGCGCAGGCGCGCCAGCGAAATCGCCGCTGCGCACATGGGGCAGGGCTCGAGCGTGACGTAGAGGTCGCTGTCCTTGATCCGCTCGCTGCCCGTGTGCTCACACGCCGCACGGATCACGAGCATCTCGGCGTGAGCGGTGGGATCGTTGAGCTCTCGCGTGCGATTTCCGGAAGCGGCAATGACAACGTCGTTGATCACGATGACCGCCCCGATGGGCACCTCGCCACGGGCCCCGGCCGCCTGCGCCTCGGCCAAAGCGCGCTGCATGTGGCTCGTGGCGCGCAATAGTGGCATAAGATCTCGATCCACACGATTTGGACCCGAGCCCGTGGCTCCGATCCGTCCTTGAACGGGGACATCATCCCGAAAGCTCAATCCACCTAGCATGAAAAAAGTATCACGCCATCCTCAGCGTCCTGAGCGCCCGGCGGCCACTCGAGCCTTGACGCCCGGTGCCTCCCGCTCCCAGAGCCGCCGCGACGAACACAAGCCCAGTCCCCGGCGCTCGGATCGCGACGGGCCAGAGGCCGCCCAGCGCCCCGCTGGCCTGCGCGCGGCGGGCAAGCTCGAGGCCGCTAGGCCTCAAACCGTGAAAACCGAAGCCCCGAAGGACCGCGCCGCCGATCGAGACCGTGTGCGGTCGGACCGGGCGGCGCGCGGCCAACCCCGTCCCAGCGCGCGGGTCACCAAAGGGCGGCCGGGCACGAGTGCAGCCCCGGAGGCCTCGGGGACGCCAGCGGGACCCATGCGCATCGCCAAGGCCCTGGCTCGGGCGGGCCTGTGCTCGCGGCGCGAAGCCGAGCGCTGGATCGCCAATGGCCGCGTGGCGGTGAACGGCAAGGTGATCGCCAGTCCTGCACTCGATGTCGGCTCGACCGACCGCGTGGTCATCGACGGCCAGCCGTTGCCCACGGCCCAGCCGCCGCAATTGTGGCGCTATCACAAGCCCAAAGGCCTCGTCACCACGCACCGCGATCCCGAAGGCCGGCCGACCGTGTTTGAGAAGCTGCCGCCAGGGCTACCGCGCGTGATCTCGGTCGGGCGCCTGGATTTCAACTCCGAGGGTCTGCTGCTGCTGACCAACGACGGCGAGTTGGCCCGCCACTTGGAGCTGCCGGCCACCGGCTGGCTGCGCCGCTATCGGGTGCGGGCTCATGGCCGGGTGACGCAAGCCGATCTCGACCGGCTCAAAGGCGGCATCGAGATCGATGGCGTGCGCTACGGCCCGATCGAGGCCACGCTCGACACGGTGCAAGGTGCCAACATGTGGCTCACCTTGAGCCTGCGTGAAGGTAAAAATCGCGAAGTGCGCAAGATCCTGCTGGCGCTCGGGCTCGATGTGAACCGGCTGATCCGCATCTCGTTTGGACCGTTTCAGCTCCTTGATCTGCCGCCCGGCACGGTCGACCTCGTGAAACGCCGCGTGCTGGCCGATCAGCTCGGCCTCAAACTGGCTGAGCAATTGGGGTTCATCGACGAGGAGAAGACCCGCCGCGACGACTGGCGGCGAGGTTCGGCCGTCAAGGGCCGGTCAGCACCCAAGCCCGAGACCGCCGAGTGAAGATTGTCGGCGGCATGTTCCGGGGGCGCACGCTCGCATCGCCCGCCGACGACAGCATTCGGCCGACCAGCGACCGTGTGCGCGAAGCGGTGTTCAACATCCTGATGCATGGCGTCCCCGATTTCGAGCTGGCCAAGGTCCACGTGCTCGATCTCTTCGCCGGTACGGGGGCGCTTGGGCTGGAAGCGATCTCGCGCGGCGCCAAATCGGCGCTGTTCGTCGAGGAAATACCCGAAGCGCGCGCACTCATCCGGGAGAATATCGAGGCGTTCGGCCTGACCGGCGTGACGCGCATCTATCGGCGCGATGCGACCTCGCTGGGAGACGCTGGGCAGCGCGAGGCGTTTGGATTGGTGTTTCTGGATCCACCCTACGGGCGTCAACTGGGGCCTGCCGCGCTCATCTCTGCCGCCATGGGAGGCTGGCTTGCGCCGGGCGCCGTCGCGGTGCTCGAGGAGCGCCGTGGCACGACGATCGTGTGGCCACCCGGAACACCAGGCTGGCAGCATTTCGCGCTCCTCGACGAACGAACCTGGGGCGACACGCAGGCCTCCTTTATGCGCTACATCGGTTCGCATGAACGTCACGGATCAACATGAAATCTCCCTCCGATGGCAGGCCTCCGGCGCCAACGGCGCGTGCGTCTGCAGCGCCCGGCCAGAGCCTGGCGGGCGGCGGCGGCACAGCGCTCAGCGGTTGGGTCGAAGGCGCGCTCTTCGTCGTCGTCGTTTCCGTGCTCAATCTGTCCTATGCGGCCGCCCACACCGCCCGGTGCCATCCGGTGGCTTTCGTCACCATCGCCATGCTGGTGGCGTCGGCAACCCTGATTCTGGCCACGGGGCCCGGTCCCGACTGGCGAGCGATCATTGCCACGCCGCAGAGCTGGGTGGTGGGCACCGGCATTATCGGCATGGAGGCGGTCTATTATTTGCTGCTGAAGTACGTCAGTCCTGCCGACGGCAGCCTTCTGGTGCGCCTCAACGTGCCGGTCGCTCTCCTGATGGGATGG
>JBKJYG010000431.1:0-2672 GCA_046715905.1 Hyphomicrobiaceae bacterium
GCTCCGGCATCGGCGTCATCACGGGCATCGATGCGTCGGCTAAGAAAATTACGCTGGAACACGAAACCATTGACAAACTTAAGATGCCGCCCGCAACGCACGAATTTAAGCTCAAGAACATGCAGACTTTAGGCAAACTGAAGGAGGGCGACAAGGTCGCCTTCGAACTAGAAAAATCCGGGCCTGATTTTAAGGTCGTACGGCTTAGTAAGCGTAATTAACCGGGCGCCGGCGCAAACGGATAGAGCATTCACGGCAAGGGATGTTGCGCGCGAGAGCCGATTTTGCAAGCCGATGGGTTCTGCCGATCCGTCGTCAGGCTGTCGCCACACCGTTCACATAGTTGAAGGTCGTTCGTTGATCTACGTCAAGGCTGTCACGTACGCGCCGCCGCAACATCGCGATGCTCCCAAACATCACAGCATGAACTCGCTGAACAACCGAACCAGGATTCGCCGATTGGCAGGCTATTTACTGCTGGTGTGGGTCTTCGCGCTCGGAACGAGCGTAGTCCATGCGTGCGCCGTGGCGTCGCGGCTCGCAGCTTCCGATCACGCCGACAAAATCACCGCGGCGGTGGCCACCCATCATCAAGTCGAATCGGGGAGTCACGAACACGCACCGACGGGGAGCATAGGCAAAGCTACCTGCGTCAAGTTCTGTGAGGACGCCAAGGCAGCCCCGAGCCTTCCAGAAAGCAGCGGCGACCTTCCGGCAGCGGCCCTACTACAGCCTTGGCCCATGGGACGTCTATACGATGAGCCGCTCGCCGCCGCACTGATCACGGCCCTCGCGCCTGAGCCGTCAAACCGCCGAACGCTACCGATTGCAATCGAATTCCTGCGACTTGCGTTGTAGCGCCTCGCCGACAGCGCGTTGCCGCCCGGATACGCTCCGGGCCGAGCCGACGTCGGTCCCCTCTCGTTGAGCGGCACGGATCGCCATAGGCGGCTAGCCCCAGCCCCTTCCGGACTTGACCTAGGTGCAGCACCTAGGTCGAACATTCAAGCCGAACGCCCTAATTTCTCCAGCCACGGCGGGCCGTTTTAAGGGCACCTCAGAGGAGCTTGTCATGCAAATAGCCGAATGCGCGCGGGCCGCCAGTGTCAGCCCTGACACAGTGCGCCACTACGCGCGCCTCGGCCTGATCAAGGCTGAAAGCAGGACGGAAAGTGGCTACCAGCAGTTCTCGCCGCGCACCGTGGCGCGTATTCGCTTCATCCGCAGTGCAGCCGGCTTGGGGTTCAAGTTGGGCGACGTTGCCGAGCTCCTCGGCATGAGCGAACAAGGGCACCTGCCTTGCCCCAAGGCGCGCGCGATCCTCGCCGACCGCCTGAACGAGAAGCAGTACCAGGTCGAGCGCGAGATGGCGCTCTTCCGTCGCATGCGGCAGGCTCTGAAGGCCTGGGAAACTATGCCGGATGGCGTCCCAGAAGGCTACCAAGTGTGCGGCCTCATCGAGGGCTTGCCGCCAGCTGACAGCGCGGATCACGAGGCCGACGGCAAGCGCCGTCGATCGTCGAAATGATGACCAGTATTCCTTTTTCCACCACTTTTTCGGAGCTATGCCATGAAGCAATTACGTCTTGTCTCTTTTGCAGCCGCCCTCGCATTCGCCGCGATTCCCGGGTTTGCGCAGCAGGAGGCTGCCTCAAGGCCGACTCCGGCTAACGCAGCGCCGACGTCAACCGACTGCGGCAAAGCGCCGATGAAGCGCCACAACCACGCCGCCGAACGCGGCTTAGGGATTAACGACGATTCGAAGGCTAAGGGTGCGCCGTGCGGGCCTGACGGCGCCGTATCTGCTGCAGGTGCAGAGGCCAAGAAAAAGCAAGGTCACAACCACGCTCAGTTTCACAAGAACCAGCCCTGAACCGCGTCTGGCGGGTGCGAGGCGGCCGCACCGAAACTCGGCGGCCGGATAAGCCTCTATGTTGACAACCAATCAGGCAACTTATAAGTTTCGTTGTTCAATTGAATAAGGTGCAATATGCTGACCAAATGCCGACCCAATTTAATTCGCGCTACCGCGGCACTTGCCATTGCGCTGGCTAGCTCGTCCCCGCTCTGGGCCAAAGCGCCCGCAGCGAATGTGACCGATACAAACGATGGTGGCGGGGCAGCGAGCGTGGCGCGCCCATCGCAAGCCTTACCTTCTGATTTCCGTCTTGCGATGATGCATGACATGGAAAAGATGGAGAAGAAAGGTGGCATGGGCGATGGAAAGATGAAGGGCAACATGCCTTCGGATGCCCCTATGCCCAACACCGACTCCTCCGGCAGTATGCAAGACCCTATGGCCGCTCCGTCGGGTTCAGACATGATGGGTCGCATGCGTGGATCCATGCCGGCGCGGCGCGGCATGGGCAATATGGCGCCCTCTGCAAGTCTGCCCGGTTTTCCTGGTGCCTCGCACCTATACCACGTTGGCGCGACCGGTTTCTTTCTCGATCATCCTCAGCACATCACCCTCTCGACAGAGCAGCAGACGGCTCTGAACCGGATCAAGGAAAAAACCCTGCTGGATCGGATGAACTTCGATCGTCGGGTCGAGGAAGCCGAACAGGAGCTCTGGATGCTGACGGCGGCCGATACACCGGACGCCGCCAAGATCGATGCGAAGGTTCGAGCCATCGAGAAGCTTCGCGGCGATCAACGCGTCGCCTTCATCC
>JBKJYG010000432.1:0-3522 GCA_046715905.1 Hyphomicrobiaceae bacterium
CCTAATGCCCTTGCATTACAGCCATGGTAACGGAGAGATTTAATGAAATTGCTTGCCCTCGCGTCTATTCTGCTGCTGCTTGCCGCCGCCATCTTTTCGATGTCGGGCAAGCCATTGGCTACCGGATCTGTGACGGTGCGTGGGGCTGGCTTAGCCTCGCCAGCCTCGATTGACCCCTTTGACCTGATGCTGCGCGCGTCCCTCACTCTGCCGGTCGAGGATCGTCACGGCGAGTGAGGATTTAGCGGGGGCCGGGACGGGAGGCCTAGGTCGTCCGTCCCGTCCCCCGAACCTGAAAATTGTTGACCGCGCCGGTTGAGAGTGATGGCGCTTGCGCTTGAGCCCTCTCCCTGCTTGCGATGGCCGGGACGGGTAGGGCACGCCAGGGCTCAGTCCCAGCGTTCTGCCTCGACCACGATCCGCTTGACGCCGATGGTCCTCTCCGATCGATCCGAAAGCCAGGCGGCTTCTAATCGGTCTTGACGCCCTCAACGGTGCCCGTTGACATGCTCCCGATAGAGCTGTGTCGGAACCCCTTGTCCGAGCATGCCGCAGGTGCAGCCTGACGCGAGAGTGCCGTTGATGCGATCAATTTTCGGCTTCGTCGATTTCTTCAGCGGCGGGGTGGATGTCGAGCGCCGCAGCCTGCCGCAACGTGTTCAGCGGTTGCTCAGCGCCCAGGAGGATGACAGCGAGCGGCTGATTGGCTGGGTCCAGCTGTTTTGCGTGCTGGTGTTCGGGCTCCTCTATGCCATCGCCTCGCGTCCGGCCGATGCACCGGGTCGCGTGCTGTTCGACCCTGTGCCGATTGCGCTCAGCGAGTACACCCTTTTTACGGTAGCTCGTCTGTTCCTCGCCTATCGGATGCGCCTGCCCGGGCTCATGCTGCTGGCGTCGATCCTGGCTGACGTGGTTCTGCTCCTCGTGCTCATCTGGTCGTTTCATGGCCAGTATGGACAAGCCGCGCCGTTCTCGCTGAAAGTGCCGACCTTCATCTACCTGTTCGTCTTCATCACCATTCGCGCGCTGCGCTTTGACCACCGATATGTGCTCGCCTGTGGGCTGACGGCGGCGGCCGGCTGGACCGTGCTGGCGATCGCCGTCGTGGTTCAGGCGGGAACGGGCTCGATCACGCGCTCGTTTGTGACGCACCTCAATTCGAACGCGGTGCTGGTCGGAGCCGAGATCGAGAAAATACTGATCCTGTTGCTCGTGACGGGGGTGCTGGCGATGGCGGTCCGGCGCGGTCGGGCGCTGTTCGTGGCAGCCGTGCGCGGGCAAGCTGCCGTGCATGACCTGCGGCGTTTTTTCGGCCGGGGCGTCTCCGACACGGTGCTCACGGCCGAGATCGAAGCCACCGCCGGCATGACTGAGGAACGCGACGCTGCCATTCTGATGCTCGACATCCGCGGCTTCACGCATTATTCGGCCTCGCTGCCCGCCCGCGGCGTCGTCGACCTCCTCACCAGCCTGCACGCGCGCGTCATCCCGATCATCCGCTCGCACGGCGGCATCATCGATAAATTCATGGGCGATGGCGTGATGGCGACCTTTGGCGCCGTGCAGCCGTCCGACAGCGCGGCCGCGGATGCGTTGCGGGCGCTCGACGCTGTCATGATCGAGGCGCGTAGCTGGCAGGAGCAGGTCGCGTCGGAGCAGGATGCGATTGGCCTCGTCGTCAATGGCGCCGCGGTGGCGGGTCCCGTGGTGTTCGCCGTTGTGGGGGCACACGACCGGCTCGAATACACGGTTATCGGTCCGTCCGTGAACCTCGCGGCCAAGCTCGAGAAGCAGAACAAACGCGAGGGCACGCGCGCGCTGACCACAACGGACACCTATCGCCGCGCCTTGTTGCAAGGCTATTGGCCACCGCCCGAAGTGACGGAACTTGGACTGCGTGCCGTCCTTGGCACCTCGACGCTCATCGACCTTGTGGCCGTGGCGCGCTGAACCGGCGATCAGGTCCCGCCGGCGAGGGCTGGCACTCAGTGTTGTCCGTGATAAAGAGTGGCACCCGCTAGTGTGACAACTGCTGTGCAAAGGAATGGTCATGACCATAACGCGCCATGAGTCGAAGGGCATCCTGTCTAAGGTCGTCGAGGCCAACGGCTTCGTCTTTACAGCCGGCATCACGCCGGACGATACCAAGCAGGACGTCACCGGCCAGACTGAGCAGGTGTTGAAGGAAATCGATCGCTTGCTGAAGCTTTGCGGCACCGACAAGTCGAAGGTCATCTCGGCCACCATCTGGGTGCCCGACGTGCGCCTGCGCGAAAAGATGAACGTGGCCTGGAATGCCTGGACGGGCGGCCAGAACTTGCCCGGACGCGCCTGCGTTGAAGCCAAGCTGGCCGACCCGCTCATTCTGGTCGAAATCGCCGTCGTCGCGGCTAAGGGCTGAGGGCTAAGGGTCGGGCGGGCGGCGCGAGTTGGCCGCCGCCTGCACCCGAGCCCTGGGATCAACGGCTCAGGACGGTCTTGCATGGCCCGAGACAAGGCGCCGATTGGCCGGCGCGCGGATTACAAGCACTACCTGCCTATCCAGACGCGCTGGATGGACAACGATCTCTTTGGTCACGTCAACAACGTCGTCTATTACGCCTACTTCGACACCCTGCTGAACCGCTACCTCATCGACGAGGGCGGCTTCGACATGCACGAGGCACCGGTCGTACCCGTCGCGGTCGAGACGCTGTGTCGATTCCATCGATCGTTTGCCTATCCCGAGACGATCGATGCCGGCCTGCGCATCGGCAAGCTCGGAACCTCATCCGTGCGCTATGAGATTGGCCTGTTCGCCCAGGGCGAGGACGCGGCCCGAGCCGAAGGCTACTTCGTGCACGTTTTCGTTGATCGACAATCGCAGCGCCCGACAGCCGTGCCCGAAGGCATTCGCGCCGCGCTCGCACGTATCCTCGCGGGCTGAACCAGGCTGGACAGGGCTGCCGGCGTCAAGCCCCGAGTGTCACCCATCTGCGAGCGTGATCGAAATTCCGGTCGGTGCGCAGGGTGGCGCATGGCATGCGAAAGCCAAATCGGTCATCGTCCGGCCGAACGAATGCCAGCCGGGGCAAGCGAAAAAGCGATGGGAGTAAGCACGATGCGGGCAACTGATTTCCGCCACGCGGTTTGGCTCGGGGCGTTGATCGTAATGGGGTCGATAGCGCCGGCTGCGGGTCAGGACGAGGGCCTCGCCGGCCTCCACGACAAGGTTCGGGTCGGAGCCAAGCTGTGCATGTCTGATCACTATCACCAAGGTTCCGGCAGCTCCCCATCGAGCAAGCGCGCGGCCGAGATTGCGGCAGGTCGCGCCTGGTCGGACTTTACCGCCCTCGAGTACGGCAACGCCTGGGGAAGCTGGACCATGGCGGTCGGCAAGACCTCCGACTGCGGCCAATCCGCGGGGAGCTGGAGCTGCTCGGTCAGTGCGCGCCCTTGCCGTGCCGACCGCGGCACCGGAACGATCCGGCGGCAGCTCAAAAAGGGTTCCAGGTCGGCTGCGGGGTGAACCGGATATACCCG
>JBKJYG010000433.1:0-3224 GCA_046715905.1 Hyphomicrobiaceae bacterium
TGCTTGGTGAAGGCGATGTAGTCGCCGCGCGGCGACCAGACGGGCGTCGAGTAGCGCCCCTCGGCATTGCTGATGCGGCGCGCGCCGGAGCCGTCGGCACCCATCACATAGAGCTGCTGGGTGCCGCTGCGATCCGATTCGAAAACGATCTGGCGGCCGTCGGGTGCGTAGCAGGGACCGGTATCGATGCCCTCGCCCTGGGTCAGGCGGCGCATCTGACGGCTGCGGAGATCCATTTCCAGCAGCACCGAGGCGCCGCCCTGGTCCTGGCTCATGGTGATGCGCTGGCCGTCGGGCGAAAATCGCGGCGCGAATGTCATGCCGGGGAAATCACCAACGATCTCCCGTTGACCGGTCTCGATGTTCAGGAGCACCACGCGCGGCTGTTCGCGCGTGTAGGACATGTACGTGATCTCTTGGCTCGTGGGGCTGAAGCGCGGGGTCAGCACGAGTTCCTGCCCTTGACTGAGGAGGCGCATGTTTTCGCCGTCCCGATCCATGATCGTGAGCCGCTTGATGCGTCGCTCCTTAGGGCCGGTTTCGTCGATAAATACAATTCTCGTATCGAAAAACCCCTTCTCGAGGGTCAACTTCTCCCAGGCCTGGTCGGCGATGATGTGGCCGACGCGCCGCCAGTTCTGGAGGCTGGTGGTGAAGTGATTGCCGCTGAGCTGCTTTCCAAGCACCACATCCCAAAGCCGGAACTCAGCGCGTACCCGCCCATCGGGCAGCCGGTTGATGCGTCCCGAAACCAGGGCTTCAGCCCCGATGCTGCGCCAGTCGGGAAAGCGCGGGGCAACGTTGAAATCGTCGATGCGCTCGATGAAGGTACGCGGATCGAGCGGCTGGAACAGGCCGCTGCTTTCCAGGTCGGCCTCGATGACGCGCGCCACGTCGTGGCTTAGCCGCGGTTCGTCCCCCAGGAAGGCGGGAACGGCAATCGGCCGGGGGCGCAGGTTGGCCTCAGTCACGTCGCCTTCCAGGCCACGCCGCTGCTGGGCTGACGCCGGCGTCAGGCCCGTCAACGCACCACCCAGGGCGGCGGCCGGGCCCAAGCCGGCCAGAAAACGACGACGGGTGAGGTTGGATCGGATCATGGCTGTCATGAGGGCTTTGGCTCAAAATCAAAGGCTCGGCCAAATCTGGTGGTCGTGCCGGTGCTGTCTTAGCCGCAAGATCGGCGCGGATTCAAGGCGCCAGCCTGGCGCTCCCGATGGAGAGCCGCCGAGCCGGGCTTGCTCCATCGTTTACCGGAACATCTGGCTTGGATCGAATTTCAGTTTCACCAGCTCCCATGATTCGTACTTGTCGGCTGGCAGCAGATAATTCTGGCATTCGACGATGGCCCGCATCGCGGCATCGGCGGCGGCCTGGAATTGCGGAGAGGAGGGCTGAGGGTTCGTGACTTTCGGCGCGCCCTTCAGCGATCCATCGCGATTGAGCTCGAACTGAATGACGGGTACGAGCTGGCTTGCGCCTTCCATGCCGGCCTGGATGTTCCAGCACGTCTTGACCTTGCCCACGATCAGGCCGATCAGCATCGAAGCTTCGTTGGCGGCATTGGCCGCGTCGCGGCCTTCGGCAGCGCCCCGGACGGGACCTTTGGCCTTGGTCGGCGCGAGGGGCGGGGGAGCCGCGGCCGGCGCCTGGCTGGGGTCTGGCGCCTTGTCCAGCAGCGCTGAGAGCCGGTCCGTGTCGACGTTGGCCTTCTCCTTGGCCAACCGGTCCGCTTTGGCCTTGGCTTCGGCTTTGGCTTTTGCCTCGGCCTTGGCTTTGGCCATCGCCTTGGCCTTGGCTTCGGCCTTGGCTTTGGCCTCGGCTTGAGCCTTGGCGTCGGCCTGAGCCTTGGCTTCTGCCGCGGCTTTGGCCTGTGTCTCGGCCAGTTTCTTGTCCTCGGCAGCTTGCAGCATGGCGATTTCGTCGGGCTTTGAATCTGGCGCCTGGTCGGGCGGCTTTGGTCCAGGCGGCTGAAGTTCGGGCGGCTTTGCTTCGGGCGGCGTGGCGGGTGCGGGCTCCACGGCCTTGACCGGCTCGGGCAGCTTCGTCGCTACGGGCGGTAGGGGGGCCGGGGGAGGCGGCGGCGGAGGAGGCGGCGGAGTAGCGGCGGCTTTCTTCAGCGTTTCTTTTTTCGGCGCTTCAGGCTGCGGGCTCTCGCGCGCCTCGGCGTCATCGAGCTTCGCGCTCCGGGTGCCCTGGCGCAACTTCGCCAGATCTGCGTCGGTGATGATGTCCGATACCACGGGCACGACCTTTGGAATTTCGAAGGCGCGCGTTTCGCGAATGGAAATCAACGCCCACCCGATGAGGCAGACGTGCAGCACAGCCGAAATGATGAGCCCCAGACGCAAGGGGTCTAGCCTCCGCCGTCAACCTCGGTCACCAGCGATATCTTGCGAAAGCCAGCCTCCTTGATGCGCGCCATCACCCGAGCGACATGGCCATACTCCACGGTGCGATCGCCGCGCACGAAGATCGGTTCGTCGAAGCCCCCGCGATTGCCCGCAATGCCATTGAGCTTGGCCGACAAGTCCTCGAGCCGCATCGGCGATTTGTCCTCCTGGCCGAGGAAAACCTCGCCCTTTTTCGTCACGGAGATGATGATCGGCTCCTTCGTCGTCTCGAGTTGCTTGCCCTTGGCTTGCGGCAGTTCGAGGGGTACCCCGGCGGTCATCAGGGGGGCCGAGACCATGAAGATGATCAGTAGCACCAGCATCACATCGACAAAGGGCGTGACGTTGATTTCGCTCATGGGTGCGTGACGGCGTCGGCGACCCCGCCGGCCGGCGTGCGACCCTCCGCCGCCCTTGAGACTGGCTCCCATATTTAGTCCTCAGGTCCGCACGTCGATTTGACGCGAGACAATGGCGGCGAATTCGTCGGCGAAGGCCTCGAGCCGTTGCGCCAGTCGCGCGCTGTCGGCTGAGAACTTGTTGTACGCAATGACGGCCGGAATGGCGGCCAGGAGCCCGAGTGCTGTCGCGAACAGGGCTTCGGCGATGCCCGGCGCGACAACGGCCAGACTGGTGTTTTTTGAGCTCGCGATGGCCTGGAAGCTCGTCATGATGCCCCAAACCGTGCCAAACAGGCCCACGAAGGGCGCGGTCGACCCGACCGTGGCCAGGAACAGGAGGCGGCGCTCCAGGCGCTCCATTTCGCGGCTGATGGTGACGTCCATCACCTTCTCCACCCGAAGCTGGATGCCTCCCAGGGCGCGGATGTTACCC
>JBKJYG010000434.1:0-5432 GCA_046715905.1 Hyphomicrobiaceae bacterium
GTCGTGTTGCCCGACGACGCCACCTTCGATGTTCCGGGCAATCCGCTCGACCGGCATCCGACGTGGAAGCACGTGCCCTGCCCGACGTGCGGGAAGGGCGCCACTCGCGAAACCGATACCATGGACACGTTCGTTGATTCCTCTTGGTATTTCGCTCGTTTTACGGCGCCGGACGCCGCGACACCCACCGATCCGTCGGCACTGGACTACTGGATGCCCGTGGACCAGTACATTGGCGGCATCGAGCATGCGATACTGCATCTCCTCTACTCACGATTTTTCTATCGGGCGATGGGAGAGACCGGCCATGCGGGCGCGGCGAAAGTCCGCGAGCCGTTCGCCGCGTTGTTTACCCAGGGGATGGTGGTCCACGAAACCTATCGATCCGTTGCTGGCGCTTGGCTTCTGCCCACGGAGGTGCGCTTCGAGGGCGAGGCCGATGCCCGGCGCGCCATTGAGATTGCGAGCGGCAGGCCGGCGCAAATCGGCTCCATCGAGAAGATGTCAAAGTCGCGGAAAAATCTGGTCGATCCTGATGACATCATCCAACATTACGGCGCCGATTGCGCCCGCTGGTTCATGCTCTCCGATAGCCCACCCGAGCGGGATGTCATCTGGACGGAGTCGGGCGTGGCCGGGGCAGGCCGGTTCATCCAACGCGTCTGGCGGCTCGTCGACGATGTGGTGAGCCGAACGGCCCCCCGATCCGGCTCCTGCCCTACGGATTGCATCGCCGAGGCCACCCAATTGCGCCGCCACGCTCACAAAGCTCTGGACCAGGTCGGGCGCAATATCGAAGCCCTGCGCTTCAATGTCGCTGTGGCCCAGATTTACGAGCTGACCAACGCCGCCAGCGCGGCTCTCCAGCAGTCCGGCGCGGGGCTGGATTGGGCGTTGCGCGAAACCGCGGATCTCTTAGTTCAGATGCTCGGCCCGATGATGCCGCATTTGGGTGAAGAATGCTGGGCGCGGCTTGGATACAACACCTTGCTTGCAGAACAACCCTGGCCGAAGCCCGATGCGGCGTTGATCGTTGACGATCAAGTTGTCATTGGCGTACAGGTCAACTGCAAGCGCCGCGATGAATTGACGGTCGGGCGGGCGGCGACGAAAACCGATATCGAGGCCGCGGCCTTGAAGCTCGAATCGGTCGTCCGCGCGCTGGAGGGTCGTTCTGTAAAACGGGTGATCGTGGTGCCGCAGAGGATCGTCAATGTTGTCGTATGACGCCTGGCTGCCGTGTTCGACGCCTCCGATCCGCTCCGCTATTGGCCGGACCCTGCTTACCGCTGCCATTCTTGCCTCTCTGCACGGGTGCGGCGACGTTGGCTTCAGACCTCTCTACGGACCCACGGCGACGGGCGTCCGCCTCGAGGAAAAATTGGCCTCCGTCGAGATCCCCACGATCCCGAGCCGCGTCGGGCAGCGCATCCGGAATGGGCTCATCTTTCACACCACCGGCGGGGGCGAGCCGGCGCCTCCCGTTTATCGGCTGGAGATCACGATCCGCGAGTCACTCAGCTCTACGCTCGTCAAATCCACGGGCGAGGCGCTCTCCCAGATCTACAATCTCGACGCTACGTTCAAGTTGATCACCCTCAAGGATCGCAAGGTCGTCCTGCAAGGCACCAGCACCGGGCGCGCCGCGTTCGAGAGGTTTCCCTCGATCTATTCCAACGTGCGGGCCCGCGAAGATGCGGAAAACCGTGTTGCATCAACCGTTTCCGACGAACTCAAGGGGCGCATCGCCGCGTTCCTTTCGAATAGCAAGGTGTGATGCACCTCTCGGCGAACATCTGATTGGAAGAGCCTCAGCAGCGTCTGCATGACCGCAATCAAACCCGCCCAAGGCAACGCCTATCTCGCCAAACCCGACCCGGACTGCCGTCTTTTCTTGTTCTTCGGCTCCGACGAAGGACTGATCAGCGAGCGCAGCCGTATCCTGGCCGAAACGCTTGCGGCCCGACAACACCCGCCTGGCGAGCTGATCCGGTTGGATGATGCGGATCTTGAGACGGATCCCGACAGGTTGGGCGTCGAACTGCTCACGATTCCAATGTTCGGCGGTCCCAAGGTGATTCGCGTCGCCGCGGGACGCCGGATGAATGCGGCGCTGTTGAAGCCGTTGGTTGAGGGTCCAACGCTTCCAAGCATGCTGATTGTCGAGGCCGGCAACCTGCGGCCTGACGAGGGCCTTCGGGCACTGTTCGAGCGCTCGAAGAATGCCGCTGCTATCGGCTGTTATGCTGACGAGGCAGCAAACCTTGATCATCTGATCAGCGAGGTCGTCTCGGCTGCCCGACTGGAGATTACACTGGAAGCGCGGCAGGAGTTGGTGAAGCGCCTTGGGGCCGATCGCGCGCTTTCGCGAGGCGAGATCGAGAAGCTGGTCCTCTTTGCAGCAGACGTCGCAATGATCGAAGTGGAGCACGTGGAGGCCATTGTCGGCGATGCCTCTGAACTCACCCTCGACAAGATCATCTCCGCAACGGCACTTGGCGACCCCTCCTCGGCGCTTCGCATGTACGATCGCGCCGTTACAGCGGGTGAACACGCCCAGGGGATTCTGATCGCCATGCAACGCCATTTCCACCGTTTGCATCGTGCTCGTGTGGCGCTGGAGCAGGGGAAATCGCTTGATGATGTCATACGCCAGATGCGTCCTCCGCTGCATTTCAAGCAGCGCACCGCTTTTGAACGCCAGTGCAGGCGCTGGACGACGCCCGGCCTGAGCGGTGCCTTGAGCGAAATATCTCGCGTCGCGGAAAAAGCGCGCCTCACCTCGAGTCTTGATGAAGCCCTCGTCGGGCAGCTCATTTGTGACATTGCAGCCGTGCCGGTGGCGGGTACATCGTTGTCCGCGAAGGGCTGACTTCGGAGCGAAGCCATTGTCCTGGCATGCTCCATCTGTAGAGTGCCACAGGACGACGACCTGCCGAGACTGGCCGTCGCGCGATTGGGCATCGGGTGATCACGGCCGCCGCGCCGAGGCGAGGGCACATGACGGACATCAAATATGACGTGGTGGCGATCGGGAACGCGATCGTCGACGTTATCGGGCGTTGCGATGACCGCTTTCTGACGCAGTACGGCACAGCCAAAGGCAGCATGCGGCTCGTGGACGCCGCAACCGCCGACCGGCTGTACGGCGAAATGGGACCCGCGGTCGAAACGTCGGGCGGTTCAGCGGCCAACACAGCCGTGGGCGTGGCGTCATTTGGCGGTCGCTCGGCCTTCATCGGTAAAGTCGCAGACGATGAGTTCGGGCGCATTTTCACGCACGATCTTCGCGCTGCGGGTGTGTTTTTCGACACCCCGGCGGCGAAAGCCGCGCAACCGACCGCCCGATCGCTGATCCTGGTGACGCCAGACGGCGAGCGCACCATGAACACGTTCTTAGGCGTGAGCCCCGAGCTCGATCGCGGCGAAGTCGATGTCGACTTGATCCGAGCTGCAAGCGTTCTCTACCTGGAAGGATATTTGTTCGATAAGCCTGCTGCCAAAGCCGCCTTTCGACAGGCGGCAGACGCCGCGGAAAAGGTGGACACAAAGGTTGCATTGACACTGTCCGACCCGTTTTGTGTCGACCGCCACCGCGCCGAATTTCTTGAGTTCATCAGGGCCAAGGTCGATATCTTGTTCGCAAACGAAGCCGAGATCACGTCGCTCTATCAAGTCGATCAGTTCGATCGGGCCGCTCGTCTGAGCCGCAACGACACCAAGCTCGCCGTGCTGACGCGGGGAGCCAAAGGATCACTCATCCTCAACGACGACAAAGCGACGACGATCGTGCCGCAGCTTGTGCGAACGGTCGTCGACTCGACCGGCGCCGGCGATCTGTATGCGTCAGGTTTTTTGTACGGCTTCGCGCAAGGCAGATCCCTCGAAACGTGCGGCCGCTTAGGGAGCTTGGCAGCAGCGGAGATCATTAGCCACCTTGGCGCCCGCCCGCATACGCCCTTGGCGCAGCTCGCTCAGAAAAAGGGCCTCTAAGCGTGCGCTTGGCTCATTTCAGGTTAGATTGAATATCGCTTTCGAGCATCCCATCTGACGGCTTGGAACAGGAGGCTCAGATGCCGCAAAAAGATACGCGCTCCTCGGGCAACTCTCATAGCAAGAGCTCCAGCGCCGCTGAGCGGCAGCTCGATAAGACTATGGCGCGCATAACCGCCCGGGAACTGGAGGAACAGTCAAATCGTGCTTCGCCGGGAACGGGCGTGGCAGCTTCCGGGTCTCTTCACCCGATCCCAGCATCGCAACCGGAGCCAAAGCCGCCGACGCTTCCGGCGGCGACAGAAGACGCGCTGCCGGTCATCTCCTTGCAGCCGGCGTCAGAGCCATCGGTCATTGCGCAGGTCGGGCAGCGTCTCGAAGTTGAAATTCCGATGCTTGGAGGCCCTCCGCCTCAGTCCACCGATCCCCGTCCGGAGCAAGATCACGCACAGGGCCAGAACCCGGAACTGGGTGAGGCTTGGGTTGCGGGACACGCGTCAGCACAGGCGCAACCCACTCCGATCGAGCGTACCGAGGCAACGTCGACGCCCGCTGTGACCACGCCCTCCGCCAGCTCTGAGCAACCGCCTCACACGAGGTATGATAACCATGCTGTCGACGCGTTCGCCGTCTTCTTACTGTCTCCGATCACGTTCGCTCTACGTCAACAGGCCCTGATGATGGAGATTGCACTAGGCTTATTGTCGACCAATCCTTGCCTGGCCAACTCCACGCGATCACAGGCGCAACCCGTTCGCTCGTCATAATTTTCGCAGCGCGACGCTTTCGATACGGTGATCGGCGGCCTTGCGCAGGATGAGGCGTGCCCGCTGCCTCGTCGGCAAGATATTTTCTTCAAGATTGATGGCGTTGATGCCATGCCAGATCTCAGCGGCCTTTTCCACCGCCTCCTCTTGGCTAAGTGTGGCATAACGATGAAAGTAGGCGGCCGGATCGCGAAAGGCCGTTTGCCTCAGCCGCATGAAGCGCGTGATGTACCAGGATCTGATGATCGTCGGATCGGCGTCGATATAGATCGAAAAATCAAAGAAATCCGACACGAAAGGGATGGCCAGGCCGTCTTTCGGCAAGCGGGCGGGCTGCAGCACGTTCAACCCTTCGACAATCAAAATGTCTGGCCGATCGATGGTCACGTGCTGGCCTGGAATGATGTCATAGTGGAAGTGCGAATAGATCGGCGCCGACACCTCCGCCCGGCCCGCCTTCACGTCACCGAGAAATTTGAGCAATCGGGCCGTGTCGAAACTCTCCGGGAAACCCTTTCGGTTCATAAGGCCGCGGGCCTCGAGTTCACGATTGGGCCACAAGAACCCGTCCGTCGTCACCAGATCGACGCGAGGGTGATCCGGCCAGCGCGCCAAAAGTGCCGCCCACACACCCGCCGGCCGACAAATTGCAACGGCCCCCCCCCCCGCACA
>JBKJYG010000435.1:0-6382 GCA_046715905.1 Hyphomicrobiaceae bacterium
GTCCAGGAGGGTCTCGTGCGCTCGCTCAAGGCGCAACGCTCGCTCATTCAAGCCGAGCAGGTGCCGTTCGACCGTATCGAGCAACTGGCCTTCGAGACCAAGGGGCAAGACGAAAAGCAGCTCCGACTGTTCGGTTAGCCCTCCCGGTGCTGGCCTGCCTTTGTAGCCGGCCTACGCCGTGGCTGGGCAGTGGGCGTCATGCGCGCTACCATCCCTCATGACGAACGCTCGGGCGGCTGCAGGTCAGTGCCCGCGAGGGTAGCGCGCCGCGATCGCATTGCATGGGAGAATAACATGAGCGAGGGTATTGAACGCGTGAAGAGCCGCCACATTCAGGTGCGGCCGGATTGGCTTGCAAGGCGTCAAGAGCCCGCGTTGGAGCCCGATCTTCCCATCGTCGACCCGCACCATCATCTGTGGGACGCACCGGCGCGCGACTTCCGCTACTTTCTCGATGACCTCAACGATGACATGGCGAGCGGGCACAAGATCGTCGCCACGGTTTTCATCGAGTGTCATGCGATGTACCGCAAGGGCGGCGATCCGGCGTTCCAGGCCGTCGGCGAGGTGGAGTTCGCGAATGGTTTCGCCGCCATGAGCGCCAGCGGCGGATATGGCTCGACGGAGGTCTGTGCCGGCATCATCGGCTATGCCGATCTAAGTCTGGGCGCGCGGGTTCGCGAGGTGCTCGAAGCCGAGATCAGCGCGGGCGGCGGACGTTTTCGCGGCGTGCGCAACATCTCCGCCTGGCATGCCGACCCCGCCGCGCGGGGATCGTCGGCCAATCCTCCGCCCGACGTGCTGACCAACCCGCGCTTCAAGGAGGGTCTCACCGAGCTGACCAAACTCGGGCTCACCTTCGATGCGTTCATGTATCACACGCAGCTCAAGGAGATTGCCGATATCGCGCGCGCTGTTCCCGAGGCTCGCATCATTGTCGACCATTGCGGCGGCGCTATCGGCATCGGCCCCTATGCGTCGAAACGCGACGAAACGTTCAAGGAATGGAAGGCAGCGCTGGCCGAGGTTGCCAAATGCCCGAATACCTCGATCAAGCTTGGCGGCCTTGGCATGCGGCTGTTCGGCTTTGACGTGCATACGGGCGAGTTGCCGCCCTCCTCGGAGCAGCTTGCCGCGGCGTGGCGGCCGCAAATCGAGACCTGCATCGAGCTGTTCGGACCCAAGCGGGCCATGTTCGAAAGCAACTTCCCCGTCGATAAAGGAAGCTGCAGCTACGGTGCGCTCTGGAATGCCTTCAAGCGCATCGCGGCCGGCTGCTCGGCCGAGGACAAGGATTGGCTGTTTCGTCGGACGGCGGCGCAGGCCTACAAATTGAGCGTGTGACAGGATGCCAGCGGAGCGGGCAGGTATGGCTGAGCTGCCGAGAACACCGTCGTTCCGTCTGGAGGCGCGGCGGGCTCTGGTTACGGGGGCGGGTCGAGGCATCGGTCTGGCGGCTGCAGCCGCGTTGGCCGATGCGGGGGCCCACGTGGTGCTTGCGGCTCGGACGGCCGCTGAGATCGAGGCTGCGGCGTTGGCCATCCGGCAGCAGGGCGGCTCAGCCGAGGCTCTGGTTCTCGACGTGACCGACGACAGCGCCGTGCGCAGGGCTGTTGCCGGTCGTGAGCCGTTCCACATCCTTGTGAACAACGCCGGCAGCAATCGTCCGCAGCCTTTTCTCGATTTCAAGCTCGAGGATCTGGATCACCTGCTGTCGCTGCATGTGCGAGCGGCCTTCATCGTGGCGCAGGCGGTGTCGAAGCGCATGGTTGAAACCGAAACGCGCGGCTCGCCCATCCATATCTCGTCCCAGATGGCCTTCATCACAGGTCCGGGCCGTTCCGTTTATTGCGCCACCAAAGCCGCTCTCGAAGGGATGTCTCGCGGCATCGCCGCCGAGCTGGCGCCACTTGGCATTCGATCGAACACGATTTGCCCCACGTTCATCGAAACGCCGCTGGCGCAGCAGATGCTGGCACAGCAGAGCATGCGCGACATGGTGCTCTCGAAGATCAAGCTTGGCCGTATCGGACAGGTCGAGGATCTCATGGGTGCCATTGTATATCTGGCGTCCGATGCCTCAGGGCTGATGACGGGCACACACATGCTGATCGATGGCGGCTGGACGCTCGGTTGAGCTCAACGACAGCACCGTTACTCCGCTGCTTGAGCAACCTCACGCTCAGGCAGAACATTGACCGCGCCAATGCCGACCTCGCGAACGGGTTGGCCGGCGCGTTTTTGAGCCTCGCGCATCGCGCGCCGCAAATCCGCGAAGTAAGGCAGGTGCTCGACCTCGATGGCGTGCCGGGGCGTATCCTTGAAGACCTGTTTGATCCATGCCTTCCGAGCTGCGATTTCGGCCAGTATATCCGCTCGCGGCGGCAGGTGTGCGCGACCCATCTCGAACTCCCGGATCCAGCGAATCTGGCCTTCGCAAATCCAATTCAGCGCCGTGTCCGAATTGAAGAAGGCAAGGAAATACAGGCCGGGCCAATCGGGTGGCAATGCGCATGTAGAGATCGAGCGCATTATCGCGCACGGCCAGCACGCTTCCATCGAGCCAATCGAGGTCGATCAGATATCCCGTGGCAGCGATGAGGGTGTCGAAGTCTTCGGAACGTCCGTCGGTAAACGTGATCCGCTGGCCGTCGATGCGCTCGATCCCCTGTTTGACCTCGACGCGCTTATACTTGATGTGGTTGACGATGTTTGCGTTCGATGTGGCGTGAACTTTTTTCGCGGTCGACGGGAAACCAAGATCGGCCATATTGCCTTGGATGATGTAGACGAGCGCCTTCAGCGCGCGGGTCCGCAACCACGCCGGCACCCACGGTTTGTAAAACGGCTGGATCGTGTCCCAGAACGGCTTTCCGAACACGAGCTTGGGGATGATCAGCGCGTTCGAGCGCGCAACCAGAATGGTCCGTTCCGAAGTCACCGCCAAGTCGCTGGCGATATCGAGCGCGCTGTTGCCGACGCCGACCACGCACACGCGTTTGCCGACGAAGCGCGAGGGCTCCTTGTAGTCGTGCGAATGCAGATACTCGCCCTTGAACCCGTCGCGGAACGCGGCGACTTCAAGTGGCTTGGTCAGATGCCCGCTGGCGGCGATGATCGTGTCATGCTCGAACACCTCCCCGCGCTTCGTTTCCAAGCGCCAGCGCGGCCCCGCTGGTGTGGAGGTTGCCGCCGGCCGAACATTGGCGACGGCCGTGTTGAAGCGGACATGGGGGGTGACACCGAAGTGGGCGGCATAGTCTTTGAGATACCTCGCCATGTCGCGATGCGAGGGGAAAGGCGGAACGCTGCTATCAAATCGGAAGTCCGAAAAGTTGGTGAGCCCCTTGGCGGTGTTGATGTGCAGCGTCTTGTAAGCTGACGACCGCCCGTTATCGTTCTGATAAACCCACATGCCGCCGACGTGGCTGCCGATTTCGTAAACGGTGACGTCACAGCCGGCCTCGAGCATATGCTTGGCGCCGCAAATGCCGGCGGCTCCCGCTCCTATGATACCGATGGATCTACGTTCGGCCATTGACGCCTCGCCTGTTGCGCGGCGACCCTTAGCTCAACAGTCCGGACATGTCACCTATGAGCGGCTCCGGCACGGGACGCCGTGTTACAGAATTTCGTGTATGTCGTACACCGCCGCCCCTGGCTCCCGCCGTCCAATGCCCACGGCCACCATGCGATTGAGCCAAGCATATTGTGCCGATGCTGTTTCGAAGGCGAGGGCGGTGCGCAGGTAGTATTCATCAGGCGCAACCTCGCCCCCTTTGGCAATCCGCTCCATGACTTCGGCTGGACCATGCCGAACGCCCCGATAGGCGATCAGGAGCGTCGCGCCGTCGTCAAGCTCAGCCACCAGGCGGACATCGGGCCTCAGTGCCCCATCGTTGCCACCCAGAAGACAGTCGAGGCCCCCGGCAACGATCGTCGCCGAGATGCGGGGGCCGCGAAAATGCCCGCTGTCCAACCGGTCCAGGCGGCGCGTTCCTAGCGGCGAAGCGCCGAGCATATAGCTTCCGGTCACCTCGATCCGCAGCTCACCGAGGTAGGCCGACCTCAAGTCTCGCATGGTGTTTCCTTCCATTTCCGGTGACCAACATCGCGGCTGAGCTGCTGCGGTTCCCGAGTGCGAGCCACCTCGCGGAAGCCCACCTCACTGCACCAGGACGGGAGGCCGGCGCATCAGATCATCGATGCGGCCGCGTTCGCGTTGAAAATCGAGGAGGATCTTGCCTGCGAGCTTGCGCTCACGCGGCACCTGGATCGACATCGGATCGACATAGCGGTTGCCGACGAGCACCTCGTAATGCACGTGCGGGCCCGTCGAGAGGCCGGTGTTGCCGATATAGCCGATGGTATCCCCCTGACGCACCCTGACGCCGACCCGCATTCCAGCTCCAAAGCGGCTCATGTGTCCGTAAGCGGTCTGATAGCCATTGGCATGGCGAATGCGCACATAATTCCCGTACTGCCCTTTCGGGCCGATCTCTTCGATCATGCCATTTCCAGAAGCAATAATCGGAAGCCCGATCGGTCCAGCCCAGTCAACCCCGGTGTGCATGCGCCGAGAGTTGAGGAGCGGATGGAACCGCAGCCCGAATCCCGAGACCAAGCGCACGTCCTCGCTGCGGACCGGGCGGCGCATCAGGAACTTGCGCGAGTTATTGCCGGCCTCATCATAGTAATCGACCAATCCGTCGGAGGTGCGAAATCGATAGTATCGTTGGGCGTCCCCGGCGATGGAGACCGATGTATAAAGCAATTCGCCAAGCGTGCTCTCGGCGCCTCGTTCCTCCTCCTTGAGATCGAAGAAAAACTCGACCGCGTCGCTGCCCCGCGGACGACGTCGATAGTCAACGTCGTAGGCGTGCACACGCAAGATCTGCTCGATGCTTTCCGGCGGTATCTTTTGAGCCAACCCGGCATGATAAATGCCAAGGTACAGTGTGGTGGCGAGATTCTGATCGCCATCCTCCGGCGCGCGCGTTCGGGATCGACTGGGTTCAAACCGCTCCGCCGAAGCTGTGAATTCGCCGGCCGAATTCCGATGGACGGACAGCTTATGCTCGCCGCTTTCACTCAGGATCGCCAACCGCACGGGCTCCGACTTGCCGGATTGGGTGAGCGACGGGGCCACCGTGACTTCGATGTCATGGGAAGGCGTAATGGCGCTTTCCGGCATGATCGATCGAGCGGCGTCGACCATTTGGCGCGCCTGCCATGTCTCGGCCCCCATCCGCACCAGCAGCCGCGTTAGCGTTTCGTTGCGGCCGATCTTAACCTTGACCTGTTGACCCTCGGCCTCTTCGGCGACCTCGTCCAGATCGGTGGATGTTTTCTCGACATCCGTCGTGTAGGGCGCCCTGTCTGCAGTGCGCGACGTCTTGCTCAGCCGAGATTGGCTGGGGAGTGCGATCTCGGCGCCTTCGGGCAGGAAGGTCGGACGCATGGCGGCGTCCTCGGCGGGCGCCGACGCGCTCCGTCGGACGATGTCCATGATTTCTCGCGAGTCAAGTTCTTGACCATCGTCGGTCGGCAGTGTGGTGCCGAGCAGTTCGATGATGCGGATTTTGACATCGCCCCGCTCGGCCTGCTGCTCTGAAGCACCTTCGTCGCCTTGGGCTTGCGTGGATGCGTACAAGCGAAACGGATTGAAAACCGGGATTTCCGCGCCGGCGAGGACCGGGACCGCCGCCAGGCGGGCAACGATTCGGGCGTAGGGCCTGTTCTGGGTGTACTCGCGGTTGCCGCGGCGTTGCTGCACCGTTTCCTGTACGATGTAGCGGGTGGTCATCGACCCCGAGGCAGCATGCAGGCGATCGGCCTTCTGGGCTGCCCACTTGAGGCCGTCCCTGGGGGGCGTGCGGGCCTCCTTGCCGGCTTGTTGGCTGGCATTGCGAAGCATAGGCAGGACGCCGCCGCGGCCTTCGTTCGGATCGATAGACCCGAAAATTACGGCCGTGATGGCGATCGCTCCGACCGTCGCGGCCAGGCACGTCGAGAAGAACCAGCGGAACCGATTGCCGCGCCGGGCTTCGGCTTTGTCCGTCATATAGAGGTCGATGGTGGGGCCGCGCTGCCGGCCCGCATAAAGATGATGCAGGCCGCGGGCCCGGTCGCGCGACGGGAGACGCCGTGTACGACCAAGCGGCGCGTGCCGCCTCAACTCGTGCATGGCCCCAACCCCCATGACCACCCGCTGTCGCCCCTACATTGCCCCGCCAATGGTCCTGAATGATGGCCAAACTCGGCCTGGGGACAAGCTCAATCTGGCGGAGGAGCCCGCGTCAGCGTTAGCACCTGTGGTGAGCCATCGATTGCGGCAGCGGCATAAGGCATAAAGCGAGCGGTAGAAATGAAACAGCATCAT
>JBKJYG010000436.1:0-3298 GCA_046715905.1 Hyphomicrobiaceae bacterium
GGCATGATCTATCCCGGGCAGCGCATCCGATTGCCGAGATAGTCAAGCACTTTTGGGCGTCGACTGGATCGGATGCCCGCGCGCGGTCTGGGTTCAGGACGGGTGCGGGCTCCTGCGCGTCGACAACTCGGCGCGCTGGCTTTAAGACCGCAGCATGCAGCAAAAGCATCAGCCCGCCCGCGACCCGGAGCGGTCCCCTTCCGACGTGCCGACGCCTTCGGCCTGGTTGCCAGTCGACGGTGCGCAGCTGCGCGTTCTGCGCGCCTTATTGCCCTACATCTGGCCTCACGATCGCCCGGACCTGAAACGCGTCGTTGTCGCCTCGCTGGCCCTGATGGTGGCGGCCAAGTTGTTGACCGTGACCATGCCCTTCACGTTCAAATGGGCCACGGACGCGCTGGTCGCAGCCGCCGGCGGGAAGCTCCCCAGCGCCAGCGCCATGGCATGGCTCATCGGCGCGCCGCTTGCCGCGACCTTGATCTATGGATTGTCGCGTGTCGGCATGGTGCTCCTCACCCAGGCTCGCGAAGGTATGTTTGCCAAAGTGGCCATGCATGCGGTCCGTAAGCTGGCGCTGAACACATTCGAGCATATGCACCGCTTATCGCTGCGGTTTCATCTGGAGCGGAAAACCGGCGGTCTCACCCGTGTGCTGGAACGGGGCCGCACTGGGATCGAAAACATCACCCGCATGACGTTGATGACGCTCGTGCCGACAATCCTCGAGTTCGGTCTCGTCATGGCCGTTCTGGCCTACGAGTTTGACGGTCGCTACGTCGCAACCGCCCTGGCGATGATCGTCGGATATCTGGCTTTTACGATCCGCGCGACCGAATGGCGGGTTCAGATCCGCCGCACCATGAACGAGAGCGACTCCGACGCCAACACCAAGGCCATCGACAGCCTGCTGAATTACGAGACGGTGAAATACTTCGGCGCCGAGCACCGGGAAGCGCAGCGTTACGACAAGTCGATGGCGCTCTATGAGCGGGCTTCGGTGAAAACGTACACATCGCTTGCCATCCTCAATACGGGCCAAGCCATCATCTTTACAATCGCCATGACCGCGTGCATGGCCATGGCAGCCGCAGACGTCGTCGGCGGGCGCAATTCCGTGGGCCAGTTCATCATGGTCAACGCGCTGATGCTGCAACTTTTCATCCCGCTGAACTTCATGGGCATGGTCTATCGGGAGATCAAGCAAGGGATAACCGACATCGAACGCATGATGGATGTGCTGGAGCAGGCGCCAGAGGTCTCGGACCGACCAGGCGCCCGCGATATCGTAGTCACGGGCGGAACGGTGCGTTTCGAGAATGTGCGTTTCGCCTATGACCCCGAACGCGTGATCCTGTCGGGCCTGACGTTCGAAGTGCCAGCCGGCAAGATGGTCGCGATTGTCGGGCCTTCGGGAGCTGGAAAATCGACCATCAGCCGCATTTTGCTGCGCTTCTATGACGTCGCCGGTGGCCGCGTGACGATCGATGGGCAGGATATTCGCGACGTCACCCAGGCCAGCCTGAGGGCGGCAATCGGTGTTGTGCCGCAGGACACCGTGCTCTTCAACGATACGATCCTCTACAACATCCGCTACGGTCGTCCCGATGCGTCGGATGCCGACGTGGAGGCGGCCGCCGCGCTGGCCCAGATCGACACCTTCATCAAGCAGCTCCCGGAGGGCTACGAGAGCATGGTGGGCGAGCGCGGGCTCAAGCTTTCGGGCGGCGAAAAGCAGCGCGTGGCCATTGCCCGCACCATCCTGAAGGGACCGCCGATCCTGATGCTCGACGAGGCGACGAGTGCCCTCGACAGCCATACGGAAAAGGAGATTCAGGATGCGCTCGACCGTGTATCGCGCAACCGCACGACGCTCATCATCGCGCATCGGCTCTCAACCATCATCGCTGCCGATACCATCCTGGTGCTGGACAAGGGTGAGCTCGTCGAGCAGGGCTCGCATGGCGATCTGATGGCGGCGGACGGCCTCTATGCGTCGCTTTGGAACCGTCAGCGGCAGGCTGATGCCGCACGCGAAAAGCTGGCCGAGGCTTTGGAGCTCGAGAAGCGCCTGGAAGGGGAGCGCATACGGGCGGGCCGGATCGCGGCGGAGACATGAGCGGGTTGCCGCACGAGACATTTGCGGAGTGCAGATGACTGAATTCGAGAGGCGGCGCGCACCTCCGTCGAGCACAAGTTCCGTCAGGCGCGGCCGCGCCGCGCACATGGCGTTGACCGTCCTGTATCTCGTTCGGTCAACACTGCGGCTGAGCGCGCAGGTCCTGCTGGCGCTGATTATCCTGTTCGAGGAATGGGGCTGGGGACCGCTATCTCGTCTGGCCGCGTTCATCGCGCGCTGGCGGCCGATCGCCCGTCTCGAGCGCGGTATCGCGGGACTTTCGCCTTATCCCGCGCTTGCGGTCTTCTGCGTACCGTCGGCGCTCCTGTTGCCGCTCAAACTGGCGGCGCTCTGGCTGATCGCGCACGGACACGCGTTCGCGGCCGGCGCCCTTTTCCTGGGTGCCAAAGTCGTCGGCACCGCGCTTGTCGCCCGCCTCTATCAACTGACAGAGCCGGCCCTGATGCAGCTTGGCTGGTTCCGCCGTGGCTATGAGACGCTGATGCCATGGAAGCATGCATTGGTTGCCTGGGTGCGCGCGAGCTGGGCATGGCGGGCCGGCCGGGTCATGAAGCGGCGTCTGGGGCGGGCATTGGCGCCCATGGCGGCGCGTCTGCGTGAACTGGCGCGGCCGCTCGCATTGTGGCTCACCGCGCGCGCCCGCCGGTGACCGAACCTATGTCGTGACAAACGCGTCGCGCGGATATCCTTGCAGGTAGAGCAGCGCTGTCAGGTCTGCGTGCATGATGGCGACGTCGGCCGCTGCCGCAACGACTGCTTTGGCGCGATAGGCCACGCCGAGACCCGCGGCGCCGAGCATCGCCAGGTCGTTGGCGCCATCGCCGACGGCCAGCGTGTCCCGGAGGTCAAGACCATGTGCCCGCTGCAACTCGAGCAGCGCTGAAAGCTTGGCTTCCCGGCCGAGGATCGCGCCAACCACGTGCCCTGAAAGGCGGCCATTGACGATCTCGAGTGTGTTGGCGCGGTGGTGGTCGAAACCGACCCGGGCCGCGATGGCCGAGATGAAGAAGGTGAAGCCCCCCGAGACGAGCGCCGTCAGCGCGCCGTTCGCCTTCATCGTGGCCACAAGAGTGCGTGCGCCCGGCATCAGCGTTATGCGGTTCTCGAGAACGGCCCGCAGGTCGGACAAAGTCAACCCCGCAAGCAAGCTCAGGCGTGCCC
>JBKJYG010000437.1:0-3441 GCA_046715905.1 Hyphomicrobiaceae bacterium
ACTTTCTGATTTGCGGTCGTGGGCGAATCAGAGACAACTTCGCTGTCTGGTGAAGAGCCCCACAGCCGGTGGGTCTCGGGTGTTTGGGCAAGGGCGCAGGTCGGACGCCCTGGAAAAGGCACGAAAATGTCGAGCAAGCAAAAAGCCGAGATCGCAGCAGTCCTAAGCCTAGCGCTTATGATGTCGGCGTTGGGCGCGAACCGTTCCCTCGCTGACAGCAGGAAGCCCTCTACGGGTCCGGACATTGGCAATGAGACGGCACTGGATGCCGGCGCTCAATTCAGCGTCAACGCGACTTACACAACCGACTATCGCTTCCGTGGCTTCACGCAGACCCGCGAGAAGTCGGCTTTGCAAGGCGGGGCCGAGGTCACATGGCGGCACTTTTACGCCGGATTGTGGGCCAGCAACGTCGACTTTGGACGCCGTATGGACCTTGCGGGCCGTTGGCACGATACAGCCGACGTTGAAGTCGTTTCGTATGCTGGCGTTAAGCAGAAGATGTTTGGGGGCGAAGTCGACGTCCGCGCGATCTACTCCGCGTTTCCAGGCTCATCCCGCGTGCCAAACAGCTTCGGTCAACTCGGAGACCTGGATTATTTCGAGGTCGTGCTCGGCCACAAGCGAGAGCTGCAAGCCTCGCTGACGCTGGATAGCAGCATTTATTATTCTCCCGACTACCAGGGCGGCGTCGGTCAGAACTGGGTGTTCGAAAGCGGCTTGACGCAAAAATTGGGAACCTACGGTGATGTTACGCCGTATATCAGCGCAAGATTGGGATCAAGCTACGGCGAAGAATCCAAGGGCGGAATCGACTACTACTACTGGAATGCAGGCGGCTCAATCGTATTTAAAGACTACTTCGAATTCGATCTCCGCTACTTCGATACGTTCGACGTTCCCAATGACGTCGTGGGCTCATGCCGCAATCGGTGTGATGGTCGGGTTGTTGCCCGGATCACCTTCGAGAACTGAATCAAGTGACAGCAGAACGGGTGCGTCCACCCGGGCGGTCGCGGCCAGCAGGCCGCGGCCCTGATGCGCGCCCTGGCACATCAGAAGATCATCGTCCTGTGGATCTCACCAAGTCTCAAGCCGCTTTGCCGAATTAGTGTGCGCCGGAGCCATCGTACAAATCCTAAAGGCGTCGGGCTGCAGCTTGGCGCATTGGTCATCGGCTCTGACGGGATACCGCACCAGCTGGTCTCCGCAGGCAGCGTCTCTCCCTTCATCAGAAGAGAGAGCGGCCCCAAGCAGGCGCCCCTCTCGATCTTGGTATCGTAGAGAACCACCGCCATGTTGCCGATCGTGGCGCCAACTCCGATCCGCAAGTAATCCGACTTCATGACCCGATCCTCGAACAGATGCGTTTGGATTGTTGCTCCCATGTTAAGAGCCGCATGGTCGCCGATCTGGACCATGTCGAACTCGGAAAAGTACGTCGTCTCGAGGTAAACCCACTTTCCGATTTTGCACCCCATCATACGCAGGAGGGCGCATACAAACGGCGTTCCAAGCAACGGGGCCAAGGTGTTTTCGGCGACCGCTTCATACGTGCCATTTACGATCTCGTTGTTCCAGACGTACCTGCACCAGAGTGGACGCACGATCGGCGCAAAGGTGCCCATCAGCAGGCGCTTGATCAAGGCCACGACGGCCATACTCGCGAACCCAATGAACGCAGCGAGCACTGGCACAGCCGCCGCCACCGCCCATAGCGGGCGCACATCGTAGGCTAAGATCAAAAAGATCGCGAACACGAGCAAGCCCGCCACCGAGATCATGCCGGGCAGGATGATCCGCACGGCGTCGCTGATGGCTCGATTGCACTTAGCGGTCCACTTTGGCCGATAGGTTTGGGCGTCGTTGAAACAAAGCTCCCGCTGATGGCGGGGGAGCGAAAATGCCGGCGCGCCGAGCCATCGCTCATCGTCGGGTAGATCTTTGCCCGGCGTCGAAGTGGACAACACACCGAGCAAGGCATTGTCGCCGATGTTCGATCCGCCGGGCAGAACGGCGCTGTTGCCGATGAATGTCTTCTCGCCGATGCGATTGACGCCGAGCTGAATGAGCCCGTTGTGGATGCGGCTCCCGCCCACCAGGCACGCATCGGCCAGGAAGCTGCCGGCACCAACGGTGAGCAAATCCGGATTGATGTGCTGAGCCGTCGAGATTTCGCTTCCCTTGCCAATCTTGGCGCCCAGAAGCCGCAGCAAGCCCGGCAGGTACACCGTGGCATACAGCGGCAACAGGATGCTGCGGGTATTATGAAGCAGATAACCGAGAAACCAGTGACGCAGATAATGGCGGCTATTAAGCCGATACGTACCCGCTTCGATGCGGCCGATAATTGTGCGCTTCACGATGACGAGCAGAACAACGTACCAGATAACGGAAATGGGCACGGCGGCGAACGCGGCGGCGATGGCCCACCCTGGTCCCCAGAACACCAGGGCACAACCGACCATGGCGACAAACGGCACGCTGCTGAGGATCAGGAAATAGCCCATTACATAGATCAGGCCGAGATGCAGCAAGCCGAACAGGAACCGCCGCTGTTTGAACCTGGCGGCCGGAAACGGCACGGTTACATCGGCCGTTTGGGCCGGAGACCCGCGGCGTCCCTCGCCCGCGGGCACGTGGGCGCCGTCTCCAAGCAGCGTCATGTCGTCGATGCGTGCGCCCGGGTCCAGTCTCGTGTCCAGCCCGATGTTGGAATGCATGCCGATAAAACAATCACGGCCGATATCGACGGTGCCGATCCTGAGCATGCCGTTCTCGACGCGGCATCCAAGAATGTGCGTTTCCACGCCGATGGAGCAATTGTCGCCGACGGTCACGACATCGAAGGCGGAACAAAGATGCGTGCTCAACGCAACATTGGATCCGACCCGTGCTCCCATGGCTCTATAGTACACGCTCATCAGGGGCGTGCCGGCAAACATGTGCGCCCAACTCAAGGCTTGAAGCCGATTGACCAGCCACCAACGGAAATAATAA
Source organism: Hyphomicrobiaceae bacterium (assembly GCA_046715905.1). Lineage (GTDB taxonomy): Bacteria > Pseudomonadota > Alphaproteobacteria > Rhizobiales > Hyphomicrobiaceae. Next base: position 3,001 of record JBKJYG010000437.1, read on the forward strand.
AAGCCCCATACAGGATACTCACCCGGACGATAGCGTCCGATGACGAGCCATTTCAGAGCTATGCTGGACAGCAGCAGGCTCGGCCAATACGCGAACGATACGATGGTCGTGATCCAGAGCGCGTGATTGAGCTCCAGGTCACCCGCAAGCACGGCTTTGGTCATCAAAACGCCATAGGCGACCGGAGCGGCCACGACGCCATAGATGAGAGTTACGCACACGGCTTGCAGGCCAATGCAGAGCCACCGCTCCCATCTGCCGACGGTTGCAAAAACCTTCTCACTTGCAGATATGCTGGACTGGTTTTCGGTGTGGCTCGGCGCACCTCCGTCGACTCCGATATCGCGCAGGTGCTGACTGAAGGCGCGGACGGTGCGGTGCTTGTAAAGGTCGCGCACGCTCATCTGAGTGATGCCCAACGCAGCGCGCAACGACGTCACA
>JBKJYG010000438.1:0-9773 GCA_046715905.1 Hyphomicrobiaceae bacterium
GTCACGACATTTGCCTTCGTGCATCCAGCGATCCCGCACTACTCGACGTTGCTCAAGTTCACCGGCGATTACACGAACCTCAAAATTGCCGGCGACCTGGCGGAAAGCCACGAGGTTTCTCCTGACGGCCTCACTTATACCTTCCGGCTGCACAAGGGCGTCAAATTCCACGATGGCGCCCCTATGACGTCGGCGGACGTCAAAGCCAGTTACTGGCGTATCGTCAATCCACCAGCCGGCATCGTGTCGGCGCGCAAGGCTTTGCACGAGGACATCAAGGAGATCGAGACGCCGGACGCGGACACGGTCGTGTTCAAGTTGAAACAGCCCAACGCGTCGCTGCTCACGCATTTCGCATCGCCCTTCAACTGCATCTTCCGCGAAGCCAAGCTCAAGGAAGATCCTAAGTTCCCCGAGAAAACAGTGTTGGGCACGGGGGCCTTCAAATACGTCGACTACCGCAAGGGCGAGTCCTGGGAGGGCGAGCGGTTCGCCGATTATTTCCGCAAGGGCCGCCCGTACCTGGATGGCTACAAGGCATTTTTCGTCAAGTCCAACTCCGTGGTTACCGGCATGATCGGCGGTCAATTCGACGCTGAATTCCGCGGCCGAACGCCTAAGGAAAGCGACCAGATTCAGGAGGGGTTGAAGGACCGGGCTACCGTCTTGCAAGGTCCCTGGGTGACCAACCTGCTGTTCACCTTCAACACCGAGAAGAAGCCGTTTGATGACATCCGTGTGCGTCAGGCGCTCACGCATGCCATCGATCGGTGGGGCGGTTCGCAGGCGCTCTCCAAGATCTCGATGCTGAAGTTCGTCGGCGGACTGACGCGACCGGGCTATGATTACAATTTGCCTGAGGAGGACCTGACCAAGCTGCCGGGCTTCTGGCGGGACATCAACAAAGCCCGCGAGGAGGCCAAGCGATTGCTGAAAGAGGCGGGCGTTCCCAACCTCAAGGTCAAGCTCGTCAATCGCAACGTGGCCGAACCCTATACGCCGGGCGGCATTTTCATTATCGACCAGTGGCGGCGGATCGGCGTCGAGGCGGAGCATGCGCAACTCGAAACGAAGTTATTCTTTGACGCAATGGCAGGCGGCAACTTCGACGTTCTGATCGAGTTCGTGTCAGACTTTGCAGATGACCCATCGGCCCAGTTCGACAAGTTTCTAACCGCCGAGAAGTCGTCTCAATCAGCCTCGCGTCACAAAGACAAAGTGCTTGATGACCTGTTCGACAAGCAGGCACGCGCCTTGGACGTTGCACAACGCAAGACCATCGCGCGTCAGTTCGAGACCCACGCCCTGACACAGGCCTATTCAGCACCGCTGCTTTGGTGGCAGCGCATTGTGGTGCTGAACAAAAAGGTCAAGGGCTGGGAAAATCAAGCCAATCATTTCACGGGACAGGATCTCGTCGATGTTTGGCTCGACGAGTGAATGGATCCAGGTGCTGACCAGGCGCTCGGCAGCATGGCCGCATTAGCAAGGAAGTGACCGCACATGCTCGGCTTTGTTATTCGGCGGCTGTTGCTCGTAATCCCGACGCTGATCGGGGTCGCGATTGCTGTGTTCTTCCTCATTCGTGTCATGCCGGGGGACGTCGTCGTTGTGAAGCTGCGCGCCGACGGAGCCCAAGTGACGGAGGAGACCATTCAGGCTGAGCGCAAGCGGCTTGGGCTGGACAAGCCGCTGCTCGTGCAATTTACCGACTATATGGTGGGACTGGCGCGGCTCGATCTCGGGCGATCGTTGTGGACTGGCGAGTCGGTGGGACGCGAGATCGCGTTGCGGTTTCCCGTCTCTCTCCAGGTGTCGATCATGGCGACGCTGATTGCCGTGCTGATCGCCATCCCGCTTGGAACCTTATCGGCAATCTATAGGGATACATGGATCGACTACTCGATCCGGGTGCTGGCGGTCTCGGGGTTGGCCGTGCCGAGTTTCTGGCTCGGGATGTTGATGATCCTGGGGCTGCTGGCCTTCTTCAATTGGTTGCCGAAGATCGGTTACGTTTCGATCTTCCAGGATCCGGAGACCAACCTTTCCGCGTTGATCTGGCCAGCCCTCTCCGTCGGCTATCGCTATGCCGCCGTCGCAACCCGCATGATGCGCTCGGCTCTGCTCGAGGTGATGCGGGAGGATTATATCCGCACCGCGCGCGCCAAGGGCGTGTATCAAAAGCTGGTCGTGCGCCGGCATGCGCTGCGCAACGCGCTTCTGCCCGTGGTCACGGTGATCGGGCTCGAGTTCGCGTTCCTGATTGGCGGGCTCGTCGTTACTGAGCAAGTGTTCAATCTGAACGGGATCGGAAAGTTGTTCGTCGATGCGGCAACGCGGGGCGATTTCACTCTCATTCAAGGGTTGGTCATTCTCATTGCCACCATCTTCGTGCTCGTGAACCTCGCGGTGGATCTGCTCTATGCGGTGCTCGATCCGCGTATTCGTTTGACCTGATGTGAGCGCGACCGCCAATTCGCATTATCATTCACGGACGCTGCCATGGCCATCACCGCAACACCCCCCAATCCCGCGATCCCCATCGACCGCATTCCGAAGCGGCCCAATCCGGTGCTGCAGTTCATCCGGGCGCAGCCGCTTGGGTTCGTCGGCTTCCTGATCATCCTGGTGTATTTTACCGCGGCTCTGGGCGCGCGCTGGATCGCCCCGTTCGACCCGGAGGCGGTCGATTTCGTGGCCATGCTTTCGCCGCCCAACAGCGAGCACCTGTTCGGCACGGACCAGTACGGCCGTGACGTATTCTCCAGGCTCGTCTATGGCGCCCGCACGGCTCTCGGCGTCGGCATCATTTCGGCCCTGTTCGGGTGCACCCTGGGCGCCTTCCTGGGCGCGGCCTCGGGCTATTTTGGCGGCCGCATCGATATGGCGATCCAGGCGGTGGTCGATATCATGCTGTCGTTTCCAATCATTATTCTGGCCATGGTGATCGTCGCCGTGCTCGGCAAAATGTCGGTGGTCGGAATTGACTTCAACCTGGTTGCCGCTATCGCCATTCCGATGATCCCGCGCATGGCGAGGATCGCGCGGTCGTCGACGCTCTCGATCGCCCAGATGCCTTACATCGATGCTGCGCGCGCCGCCGGCTACAGCCACAGCCGCATCGTCATCCGCCATATTCTGCCGAATATCGTGGCCCCGTACCTGATCATGACGACGGCCTTCGTGGCGCAAGCGATCCTGTTGGAGGCGAGCTTGTCGTTTCTGGGGCTCGGCGTCACGGAACCGACGCCCGCGTGGGGCTTGATGCTGTCGGGAACGTCGGCCGATTTCTACAAGACGGCGCCCTGGATGATCCTGTTTCCGGGCCTTGCCATCACCTTCGCGGTGTTCGCGTTCAACCTGCTGGGTGATAGCCTGCGGGATTGGCTCGATCCGAAAATGAAGGGCTGAGGTCTATCTTGGCCAACGGCGAAGGTGAGGGGATCACCTCTCCTCGCGCGCGCTGGACCTCAGGAAATCGAAGTCACAGCCTTCGGGCGCCTGCAGCACCCGCTCGCGAAACAATCTGTCATAGCCGCGCTCGGGCATGACGGCTTTCGTCTTGCTCCATTCCGCACGCCGCCTCGCCAGCTCTGGTTCTTCAATCACCAGGTCGAGCCGCCGCTCCTTCACCGAAAGGCGGATGCGATCGCCCGTGCGCACGAACGCCAGCGGACCGCCGACGTGCGACTCAGGCGCGACATGCAGCACGATGGTGCCGTAGGCGGTGCCGGACATGCGTGCGTCAGAGATGCGCACCATATCCTGCACGCCTTGCGCCAATAGCTTCTTGGGGATCGGCAGGAACCCAGCCTCAGGCATGGCTGCGGGCGACGCGGGTCCGACGTTCTGCAGAACGAGGAAGTCATCCGCCGTCACGTCGAGATCTGGATCGTCGATGCGGGCGCTCATGTCGGCGAGCCCTGTGAACACGATTGCCCGACCCGTTTTCTCAAACAGCGACTTGGTCGCGGCCGAGCGCTTGATGATGGCCCCGTCGGGCGCCAATGAGCCAAACAACGCCACGAGGCCGCCTTCAGGCTCGACCGGGTCGGCCGCCGATTTGATCACCCGGCGATCGACCCACGCTGCTTCCTCACTCGACAGCCGTTCGCCAAGCGTCTCACCCGTGACCGTCAGGCAGTCGAGATGCAGAAGCGGCTTCAACTCGCGCAGGACGGCGCCGATTGCACCCGCCGCATAGAAATCTTCCATATAGAACTCTGCGCCCACCGGCTTGACGGCCGCCAGAACCGGCGTCGTGTCCGAGAGCGCGTTGAAGCGCTCGAGATCGAGTTTGAGACCGAGCCGGCCCGCGATCGCGGCCAGATGCACGACGCCGTTGGTCGACCCGCCCAGCGCCAGCAGCACGCGCGTCGCATTTTCAATCGATCGTTGCGTGATGATGCGATCAGGCGTCAGGTTCAATTCGATCATGCGTACGGCGGCAGCGCCCGACGCCTCGGCCGCGCGCAGCCGATCGGCGTGCACCGCGGGAATGGCCGCCGTGCCGGGGAGCGTCATGCCCAGCGCCTCGGCGATCGCCGCCATGGTCGATGCGGTCCCCATCACGGCGCAGGAGCCCGCGGTCGTCACCAGGCGGCTTTCGACCTCGGCGATATCCTGGGCGCCCATGCGGCCGGCCCGATACTCCGTCCAGAAATTCCGGCAATCCGTGCAAGCGCCGACCCGATGCTCGCGGAAGCGGCCCGTCATCTGCGGTCCGCCGATAAGCTGGATTGCAGGTTTGTTGGCGCTTGCGGCGCCCATGAGCTGGGCGGGGACGGTTTTATCGCAAGCGCCGAGCATGACCACGGCATCCATCGGCTGCGCGCGGATCATCTCCTCGGTGTCCATCGCCATCAGATTGCGGAACTTCATCGAGTTGGGCGCCAGCGTGGATTCGTGCAACGAGATGGTTGGGAACTCGAGCGGCAGGCCGCCAGCGCCCGTGACGCCGCGCTTCACCGCCTCGACGAGATCGGGGAAGTTGCGGTGGCACGGATTGAAGCGGCTGTAGGTATTGGCAATGCCGACCACGGGCTTCTTCAGTTCGGCGGCCGAGTAGCCCATCGACTGAGCGAAGGCCCGGCGCATGTAGATGGAGAAATCGGGATCACCGTAGTTTTGCAATCCCCGCAGGAAGCCACGCTTCGGATCTTGGCCGGACGAGCCATTGCGCGTCGTCTTTGTGCTGCCGGATTTCGATTTCTTTGCCATGGCTTTTGCCCCGTGATGTCGGCCAGGTTGCTCGGCTCGAGCGCTTGTTGCACCGGCGTCGGGCGGTACCCGCAATCCGCCCGCTGCTTATCTAGGACGGATCGCTGGGGGAGGGCCAGCAGGTCCAAGCCGGGCCGGGACGCCGATCGTTAAGCATTCAGCAACCGTTCGGAGCACACATTCGATTAACCAACAATCCCGTCCTCGATGATGCTTGCTCCGGGAGCTTGCTGCATGCCGTCTGTGTCCCCCGACGCCGGTCGAATCTCGTCGAGCCTCAACGAGGTGCGCAACGACACCGGTCGCGTGGCCTTTTGCGGTCCCTTCGTGCTCTCGGCCATCACGGGCTACTCGATCAGCAAGGTCGAAGATGAAATCCGCGCTTTTCGCGATTTGCCTTCGGGACGCAAGCCCGTCGTGCGTGGGACCTACACGGAAGAGGTCGCCGCCGCGCTGATGCATTTCGGCTTTCGCATGGATCTGGTCGAAGGCTTCATGCATCTGCCGCGCAAGCAGCGCCCGTCCGTATGGATGTGGATGCAGAAGCCGCGCAACGCCTGGACGCACTACGTGCTGGCCATCCAGAAGGGCAAGGAAGGCCATTGGATTTTGATCAAGGGCGTGAAGCTCTGCGATACCTATTCCATGGGCAAATGGGAGTTTGTGTGCGACGGGCCGCACAAGGGGGCAAAGATCATGGAAATCTTCGAGGTCCGGCGCGACTTGGGTGTTTGACGGGCGCGACTTTACGAACGCGCGTTGTTGCCCGACCGCGAGCAGTCGAAGTAGGATACGGTTTCCTTAAAATGACAGGAGCCGTCAGGTATGGACCAGGCCGTCGTTTCCGAGCTCGCACCCAAGGGTGTGCTGCGCGCTGGGATCAATCTCAGCAATTTTCTCCTCGTGACGGGCCGGACGGCGGATGGTGATCCCTCGGGCGTCGCACCCGACTTGGCGAAGGAAATCGCCGATCGGCTGGGCGTGTCGCTCAAGCTGGTGCCGTTCGCGTCACCCGGCGAACTGGCGGACATGGCGAACAAGGATGTCTGGGACATCGGTTTGATCGGCGCCGAGCCTCAGCGGGCCGAGACGATTGCGTTCACGCCCGCTTACGTCGAGATCCAGGCCACGTATCTGGTGCCGGCGGGCTCACCCCTGAAATCGATTGCCGAGGTGGACGCACCGGGCGTGCGCATCGCCGTCACCGGACGCAGCGCCTATGGCCTCTGGCTCGACCGCAACATCAAAAACGCGGAGCTCGTGCGCTCGGATACGCTCGATAGCGCGCTCGACCAATTCAACCGCGACAAGCTCGAAGCTTTAGCTGGCCTCAAGCCGCGCCTGCTGACCGACGTGAAAACGCTGCCTGGCGCGCGCATCCTTGATGGGCAGTTCTCGGCCGTGCAGCAAGCGGTCGGGACATCGCGCCAGAATGCCGCCGGGGCCGCGTTCCTGCGTCAGGTCGTCGAGGAGGCCAAGGCGTCCGGCTTGGTCGCCAGGCTGATCGCCAAGCACAAAGCCGATGGCCTGTCCGTCGCGCCGGCGGGTGGTTGAACGTTTCGCTCCTCAGACAGCGACGGCGACGGCCGGTCGGACGGATTCGACGCCGATCTGCTGGTCGGGAAAACTGAGCTGCTCGCGTGCCCGCCAGTCTTGGGTCACGTAGTTGATGATTATGGATTTGCGAACGCCCTCGATGGTGCGCGATTCAAAGCCATGGAACGTCGTCGAGGACGGCACGAACACCATGGCGCCGTTGGGGTTGAAGGGGGAGCGGCCCACGTGCCGCTTTTCCACATCATAAATGTCGGTGCCGAGATCCCGATGCGCGTCGTCCTTTGACAGGTAGAGGAGCATGGTGAACACCTTCACCCCCAGATCCGTGTGCGGCTCGAGCCAGAAGCCGCCGGTATCCTGCGCGTATTCCAGCCGCAGATAGGTGCCCCCGAGCTTGGTCCCGAATGTGCGCTCGATGCGATCGGTGACGACCGGCGACTGGAACGCCTGAGCAAAGGCGTCGACGGCCGGGAAGTGTTCGCGGTTCTCGACATCGAAGTATTTGCGTGTGGCGTTGTGCAATTCCCGCTTGCCCGACACGCCGGCCAGCGTCGGCGGCGGAAACGGCAGCGTGGTGATGGCGTCGGCGAAGGCATCGGGGAGGCAGCCCTTGAGAAACCAATGCCGGTAGGGTCGCTCGCGCCGTTCTGCCCGCTCGAAGCTGTGGATCAGCGATCCAATGACGGCCTTGGTCGGGATGCTCATCGTCGGAATGCTCATCGTGAAGCTTGCTTTCGCGGTTGTTGACGCGCTTGAGATCCGCCGCGCGTGCAGTCGCCTTGCCCTTCGAGGCGCCGAAGCCGACGCTCTGATCCTGTGTAAACCAGCCCGTTGAGGCCCGAACGGGGACACGGCGTCACGTGCGGTGACGGCTGCCGCGCCATTTCGAAGCACAAATCGACTGGGGGCGGAGCGTCCTCAAGCTAGAACGGTGCCCGAGTACGGGAACGGGTTGCAATCGCCGTTTGTTGTTCGTGGGGCTTACGCCTCGTTGAAGCCGACGTGAGAGCGGTGCGAGCTTTGCAGGTTTTCTCAAGCGACCAGGAGAGCGTGTAATGCGCTATGACGAGAACGACCGCGAGAGCGCAAACGTCGAGGACCGCCGCGGCGAGAGCAGCGGACGAGGCTTTGGTCGCGGAGGGCGTGGATTTCCCATCCCGATGGGGGGTCGCGGCGGCATGAGCATCACGTCGATGCTGATCATTGGCGCCATCATGCTGCTGTTTGGCATCAATCCGCTTGAACTCCTGAGTGGAGGCAGTCCTTCAGGGGGCGGCGGCGGCATCCAGTTCCCGCGTTTTCCTGAGTCGCGCCCCGATGTCCCGTCTGAGCGCGCCGGGCGCTCGCCCTATGAGATCCCCAGTCCCGGCGGGAGCGGAACCCGTGTCAACGCGCAATCGGACGAGATGAAGACGTTTGTGGCGCGCGTTCTGGCCGATACCGAAGATGTCTGGAATCAGGTCTTCAAATCGCTCGGACGTAAGTATAGCGAGCCCAAGCTCAACATTTTCAATGGCGAATTGCGCACGGCGTGCGGCACCGGCATGACGGCGATGGGCCCGTTTTACTGCCCGCTCGATCAGAAGATCTATATTGACTTGGCGTTCTATGATGAGCTCAAGCGTCGTTTCCAAGCACCCGGAGACTTTGCCCAGGCTTATGTCATCGCGCACGAGGTTGGCCACCACGTGCAGACGCTGCTAGGCATCGCCGAGCAGGTGCAGCGCGCGAAGCAGCGGATGGAGGAACGCGAGGCCAACCGCCTCCAGGTGCGGATGGAGCTGCAGGCCGACTGTCTCGCCGGCGTGTGGGCCGCCCTCAACCACCAGCTCAAAAACCGTCTACAACCGGGAGATATCGAGGCGGGGATCAACGCCGCGCAGGCGATCGGCGATGACATGATCCAGCGCCAGCAGACCGGACGCGTCGTGCCTGACGCGTTCACGCACGGAACCTCGGAGCAACGCGTCCGCTGGTTCCGCCGTGGTATCGAGACGGGCCAGATGCAGCAGTGCGATACCTTCGGCGCCAAAAAACTTGTAGGTGTCGGGTCTCAGTTAGACCCGCAGTCCCGTCAGAGCGGCTCGCCCTGGAACGGGGCCACCCCGCAAGGCACGGATTTCGCACGCAGCCGATCGCAAAGACGCTCGGCATCCTCTGCCGACCCCACCGGGCCGGCCAGGAGATTGAACGTCTTGCTGCCATCCTTGCCGGTCGTCTGGTAGCGCGGCTGCAGGGGCTTCAAGGTCGAGGCGTTGGCCTCCTGCAGCGTCATCCAACTCAGCCGCAAGGCGTCGAGAGACGGCCCAGCGGCGATTCTGACCGCCACCGGCGGTTTGGGCAGCCAGCCCGTGGCTTGACCGGAGATCGTATCTTTCGCGGCAGCCGGCGGCACCGTTTTCGCCGCGGCGGATGTCTCGATACCGCCTGTCGTCATCGCCGGACGCGCCACCTCCGCCGATTTTGCCGCCTTCGGCCGCGCAGTTGGCTCCGCGCCGGCCGCCTTGCTGGCCGGTTTTGCCGTGGGTGGTGCCGCGGCTTTCACCGGCGCGGGCGGGATCACAGCCGGATCGGAAGCATCAGGCAGGCTGGCGGTGGCCTCGGGAGCGCGGGCCGCGGTTTCCAGCGTGATGACGCGAACCAGCAAGCCTTTTTCCCGCTCGTCCTGAAGGGCCGAGGCGTTCCGCAAGGCTTGAACATCGTGTTGGATTTCCGTGATCGCTTGCTTCACCTCTCCAAGGCCGGACATGGTCAGGCTGACGGCCGAGTGCAGGCGCCTGTCCTCGTGTGCGCTCGTGGCGGGCAGCAGAGATTGGGCAAGTTCGGGGTGCACGGCCATGAGCGCCAGATAGCCGGCTGATACGCTGGCCAGAACAGCCCATAGTCCGATGTAGGGCAGCGGGAGCCTGGTCCGCACGATCTTTGGCGCGTTGGGATTCGTCACTGGCGGCACCCTCAGGCTGGCGAATCAAGGAAACAGTAGAGCGAGCCTGATG